>JANPLJ010001007.1:0-14465 GCA_031426475.1 Pirellulaceae bacterium
TCTCAAAATACTCTCGCGATTGATCGCGTTGTTTTTTGGTGAGTGGGAGATTATCCAACGCTTCGGCGTCTTCCGCCTCGGCGGTTAGAATGGCTTGTTTCGTTTCTTCGCGACTGATCCCTTTCCGGTTTGCGCCGCCAGCTTTTCCACCGTAGATCGTCTCGCCTTTCTGCATATCCGTGTGCACTTGAGACTCGATATGCTTGGTGTCCGTCTCTTCTTCGGGACGAGGTCCGCTGCCACGGCCTTCTCCAGAGCCCTCTTTCCATTGTGGATCTTTTTCTCCTTTGCCCCCTTTCTGGCCATTCACGCAATTCTTGCATGCGTTTGCACCGTCCATCATTTCGTCGAGTTCTTTCAACTGGTTCGCATTCGCCCCCATCTTTTTCACGCTGGCCTTCATCTTGTCCATGGCCTTCTTGGCACCCGCTTGGTCGCCCTTGTCGAGTGCCTCTTTCGCTTCCTTCATTTGGTCCGCCATCGTCGCCAGTTCTTCCAATTGGCCATCTTGGGCTTGTTCTTCGGCAAGCTTCTTTCGCAGCTCGGCAACCATTTCAATATCCCCCGCGGCCTGGGCGTCAGCGATCTTTTTCTCAAGTGCTTGCTTTGCAAGCTCATGTTCGGCCACTGCCTTTTCGAGCGCTGCAGCCATCTGTTCCATTTGTTTGGCGAGTTGCGCTTTCTGTTCTTCTGAAAGGTTGCCCGATTCGAGATCGTCCATCATCTTTTGGAGTTCTTCACTCGCTTCCTCGAATTCACCATCTTTCATCGCTTCCGTCATCTTCTCGGCAGGCCCTTTGTCGAGCGATGGGAGGCTAGCGAGATTTTTCTTCAAGCTCTCAGACGATCCGAGTTCGTCTCGCCGTTTTTGCATCGCTTCTTTGAGTTCATTGATATCGGACAAGATCTTCTTCGTATCGGTCGAATTCGACTTTTGCAACTCTTCGACTTTGTTCTGAAGCTGCTTGAAGAAATCAACCGATTCGTAGAGTCCTTCTTCCTCGGCCTTCTCACGCTGTTTGCGAACTAACTCCATCAAGTCTTGCGTCGAACTTTTGACTTGTGTGAGCTGTGTTGCATCCAAGCCTTGGACAGTCACTTCAGGTGCGAGTGCGTTTGGGATGAGAAACGTTGCTGCAGATAACAGGATCGGGATCATTCCCCACCCATAATTTCGGTCGAGTCGAATAGGAAACGCATCGCGCAGATCGATCCGACTCGCCTCGCGATCGGCGTCTTGCATCAGTGCTTGTCCGATGGCACTCTGCCGGTCATGCTCGTTCAGCTGCAGCGAACTGCTCAATCGCTCGCGAAGCTTTAATCGCAAATCGACTTCGGTTGCCGCCGAAACAGTCGAAGGGCGACGAAGTACCGTAAGCATCACTGCCCAAAGTATCCCAAGAACAACCGGAATCGAAATACATATAACGGGCAAACGACTTACGTCGAATGGAAGCGGCCAAAGCTTTGGAATCACGAGAGCCACGAAGGCGATCGAAAACGTAATCAGCCACGCTTGAGCTAGCGATTGTAAGAATGTAATCGCCATCAAACGCCGCCGAGCAACGGCCACTTGCTTCAAGATATCGTTCATCACGTTTCTCCTTAGTAATAGTATACAGCATGAAACGTACGAGTTTCCAGCAAGCGGCCCCAAGTCGCCGTTGCGGCGCCAGATGTGGGGCAGCGGCTCCGTCCGCTGACGGTTCATTTTCTCCCGCGGGCGGAGCCGCGGGACCACCGTTGATTCACACTCACGTCCGTTTGAACATCTTGTCCAACTGCTCACGGCTGAAAAACAGCGCGGTCGGTCGACCGTGGGGACAATGATGCGTATCGGCAAATAGATGACGTTGTTCCAGAAGGGCGGTGATTTCCTCGGACGAGAGCTTGTCGCCAGCCTTGATCGCCGCTTTGCAAGACATCATATTCATCATCGAATCGAGCAAAACGCGGGCTTCAGGTTGCTTTCCGGCTTCCATGAGCGGTTCGAGAACTTGTCGCACCATTTCGGCGGGCGAGATCTTGGACAACATGGCTGGATACGCCGTGATCAAGATCGTATCGCCTCCGAATGGTTCGATCTCAATACCGATCTGCTTGAGCGTTTCGCGAGCTTCCAGCGCCGCGCCGGCTTCGGTCGCGGTCAACGTGATCGGTTCGGGGATCAACAAACGCTGGCTTTCCATCGATTGCGACAAGACTCGCTCCCGAATTTGTTCGTACAAAATGCGTTCGTGCAACGCATGTTGGTCGATAACGACCATGCCTGAGTCATCTTGAGTTACCAAATAACGATTATGAATCTGGAATCCGAGATGGCTCGCAGGTGTCGAATGCGCATTGTCTTCTCGATGCCAACGCTGAATACTCTCGCTCGCTGGACTTTCGGCGGAGCTAGTTGATAAAGCATCCGTGGTCGCTGGTGAGGACGGTGTGGCAGGGTCATTGAACCAAGGTTCGACTTCACTTGGTGATGGAGCGCCAGTCGGAATTCGATCCGTACGAAACGTTTCGGCAAACGGTTTGAACTCGGGCATACGACCTGGTAATCCGATATCAACCGAGGTTCCTTGGGCACGTCCCCATTGCATTAAGGAATCGTTGGGCGCGGCACGCGACGGCGACGACGATGGCATCGATGCTTCATTTCGCCATGCGCTACTACTGGAAGCCGGCGTTGAAGTAAAGCTACCGAATGACGGCGTCATCGCGGGAGCACTCGTGTTGTCGGACTGAACCTTGGCCGTCAGATCGGTACTCAGGAACTTGGAACGCAATGCTTGCAAGAGTCGACGATAGATTTCCCCGCCGTCCAAAAAACGAACTTCGCTCTTGGTCGGATGAACGTTCACATCGACTTGATGCGCTGGGATTTCTAGGTGAAGAAAGCAAATCGGGAAGCGACCTACCATCAACAGCCCCCGATAGGCTTCACCGAGCGCATGCTGGAGCGAGCGATCGCGAATGAAGCGGCCATTCAGGAACAGATACTGCATCCGATTATTGCTTCGCGAGACCGATGGATCGACAACGTATCCATGCAACCGAATCTCGGCATCTCGACTATCGATCCGGATGAGCTGGTCGGACACTTCGTTGCCAAAGAACGTTTCGATCCGTTCTGACCAATTTTCCGTGGCGGGCAGATCATGCAACGTACGGTTGTTGCTGATCAAGACCATGTGCACGCGAGGGTGCGCCAAGGCAATCCTCGTAAAAGCCTCGATCGTATGCCCCATTTCCGTTTGCGACGATTTAAGGAACTTACGCCGAACCGGTGTATTGAAAAATAGGTGCCGCACTTCGATCGTCGTCCCAACCGGAGCGGCGCAGTCGCGAGGCGCGTCGTATTCGCCGCCACGGATGACCAGTTCGGCTCCGCTTTCTGACTCTGCGACTCGCGATCGAAGAATTAAATGGGATATTTCCGCTACGGAAGCCAAGGCTTCACCGCGAAAGCCGAGCGTCTGAATGTCGAAGAGATCATCAGCATCGACGAGTTTGCTGGTCGCATGCGGAGCGATGGCCAATAACAACTCGTCCTTCTCGATTCCGCAACCATCGTCGGAGATGCGGATCAGCTCGATTCCGCCCCCCTCGACCGTCAATTCAATTCGCTTGGCGCCAGCGTCGATGCTATTCTCGAGCATCTCCTTGACGACGCTGGCCGGACGTTCAATGACTTCGCCGGCAGCAATCTTGTTGATCAAGCTGGTCGGTAGTGTGCGGATCGTGGGCATATTGTGTTGAGCAGATTCTACGACGACGATTCGTCTTGTTTGTATTTGTCCAGTTTACGATAGAGGGTTCTCGCTCCGATGTCGAGTATTTTGGCAGCTTCTTCGCGATTCCCAGCCGTCATCTTCAGCGTCTCGGTGATGGCCCATCGCTCGATATCGTCCATCGAACGACCAATTAAATCGGGCATCTGCAATCCGCCTGTCGTCGAACCGTGCGACGCACTTGGATCAAACTGGTCGGCGTTTCCTCCAGGGGACGGATTCATCGAATCACGGCCACCCGCCACAAACGGATCAAGTAATTCGGGCGGTAGATCATCCAAATCCAGTCGACCATCCGTATCGAGCACGATCATCGTCTCGACAAAGTTTCGCAGCTGTCGAATATTGCCCGGCCAATCGTAAGCGTTGAACTTACGAATTACGGCTGGCGAAAAATTAGAAGGTGGCCGATTGTGACGACGAATAAAGAATTTTCGGAAATGGTCCATCAACGGCACGATATCGTCGCGACGTTCCCGCAAACTGGGAAGATGAATCGTGATAACCTTGAGACGGAAGTAAAGATCATTCCGGAACAGGCCATCGCGAATCATATCTTCCAACGGTCGGTTGGTCGCGGAGATTAAACGCACGTTGACCTTGATCGGTTTATTGTCGCCGACGCGCGTGATCGAATGCTCTTCCAAGACTCGCAACAGCTTGATCTGGGTACTCATCGGCATATCGCCGACTTCATCCAAGAAAAGCGTTCCGCCATCGGCGTACTGGAAAGCACCTTCGCGATCGGTGACCGCATCAGTGTAAGCACCGCGAACGTGTCCAAAGAGTTCACTTTCGACGAGATTTTCGGAGACCGCTCGCGTGTTGATCGCTACCAGACGTTTATTTTTGCGAGGGCTATTCTGATGGATGGCTTTGGCGATCAACTCTTTTCCGGTACCGCTCTCGCCCGTGATCAGGACCGTCGCGTCCGTCGGAGCAATTCGCTTGAGGCGGTCGATCAACCATTGCATATTTTGGCCGGAATAGACGAGGCCTTCAAAGCCGAATTTCTCGTCTAAACGCCGACGAAGCTCGACGTTGGTTTGGCGAAGGGCAACCGATTGCGAGGCTTTTTCGGTGATCGTGCGAAGCTGGCTCGGAGTGATCGGCTTTTCCAGGAAATTGAAAGCCCCCTGCCGCATGGCTTCAACCGCTTTCAGGACCGTTGCGTGACCGGTCACCATGATGACTTCGCAATCTGGCAGAAGCTGTTTGGCAAGCGCCAACATTTGCATCCCGTCGAAATCGTTCATCACCATGTCGGTGATGACAATATCGTACGTGTTCTGCTCCAGCATCTTTTTCCCCTCGGGCCCGCTGGTCGCCACCGTACAACGGTATCCAACGCGTTCAAGACTCTCGGTCATGGCCCGGGCATGCGCCGGGTCATTGTCGACAATCAGGACGGAAAACGATGCCGTAGTGACTGCGTCGTCTGGATTATCAGGAGTGTTGGCCGCAATATTCATCAAGTTTGGATAGAGTAGAAAAGGAATCTCGAAGACTTGGGGATTTCACGCTATAGTATGGCCTTTTCAGCCCGATTCAGTTAGCCCTGTCGTGAGTTTTAGGCCACTATGGAAACCTTCTGCCGAGGTGTTCGCGGAGCGACCACCGTCGAATCAAATACCCGGGACGAGATATTGCAGGCAACTCGGCAGTTACTGGGGCTGATGATCCGGCGAAATAATATCGATTCGCGGGATGTCGGAAGTGCTATCTTCACCATTACGTCCGACTTAAATGCGGAATTCCCGGCGCTAGCTGCTCGGCAATTCGGATGGCTGGAAGTACCGCTCCTGTGCGGTTACGAAGTCGGGGTGCCTGGTTCGTTGGGGAAATGCATTCGCATCCTTCTGAATTGGAATACGCCGAAGAAGCAAAACGAGATCCACCACGTCTATATTCATGGTGCTGTCAACCTGCGCCCCGACCTGTCGAATCTACCACCGGTCGATTGGGACGAACTGGAACAGTGGATTCAAAACCAAGTTGGCGTGAAGTAGGTAGCCGATGTCGTAAGACTTCGGAGAAAGCGCAGTAGACAACGCCTTTCGAGCTGCGTCCGAATTCTGACGCATTCGGCTACCCACTCTAAAAATAAAGTTGGATGAAGCACTAGATTCGTAAGGATTCGATGCGAACGGCTTGCGCCAATCCACTTGATTTTCACCGCAGGCTATCCATTCCCATGACACCGCGATACGAAGTCTGTGGAATGGTGGGTGGAGCAGGTTGATACTCTGGTAAGCGAATCGCATTTGCTTGCCCTCCGTTTAACTGGACAAGGTCCACCAGCCTGTAGCCAGCGGGTGGTGGAGCGGTCCACCGTTCAGGGTCTACGCCTTGATTGTCGTTGATGGTATAGAAACCGATGTCGACTTCTAAACTCATCGGTGAACTGCCGCTTGGGGTGAGCTGGATTTTGGCTTTGTGTGGCAAAGATGTCCGAATCACTTGGTAGTAATTGTATTCTGACAAGAGTGATGTTCCTAGCATCCGGCCGGATGGGTCGCGTAGCAAGATCTGTCGGACCAATCCTAACTTGGGGTCGACGTGCAATGTACGACGGTATTGACCGACAGGCGAAGCGATTGTTGATTCGATTTCGATGATGCCGTCCGCTAGTGCCCTCGGCGAGCCGATCACGGTACTTGGATCGATTTCGATAATGCCCATCGCTTCGATCAACCACTCAGGCGAAACAGGTAGTATCTGTCGATCGATCTGCGTTGCGAACTGGTCGTGATCCGCGTAATAAATCGACGGTGGGTTGCCGTGACGCGATGCCATCCAAAACATGTTATCGTTGCTGCCGATATCGAAGTCAGTCCCCGTCATGCGCGATAAGCCACCCGTCATGCGAAAGCGACGTGGACGCTCCCAAACGATTTTTGCCGCGAGGGTTGGAAAGTCGGGACTACGAACGGTGACGGCGTTCGATTGAAGCTGTTGGACGGCCCGTGTTCGATTGACTGCTTCGACAAGCTGTGTGAGATCGGGAGGCGATTGAAAGAGAACGGGTGGCTGAAACTCGTTGAGGCTTCGCCGCGGGATGCATGTTGCACCGCTTGAGACACAGAATACCATTGCGAATAGCCCCATCAACAGATGCCAACGCATGTGAACTCGCCCCCACGCTCTAGATGACTGGGGCGAGGCGGAACAGGAGTTGGGACGGAGACGATCGGTTGGAAACAAGTCAGTTACCCTTCGGTATATAGGAGGGCCTGCAGGGCTTCTTGCACTTCCTTGACCGAAGCTGCGTCGGGTTCTACCACTGGCACCAGGAATGTCTGTTCGGTGTTTGGATGGACTAACCGTTGTTGCAGCGGAGTTTCGCCAGCGGCGAGCTCTTCGTCGGGCTCTTCATGAAGCACTTTGCGACGAACTAAGAGAACTCCTAACAAGTGCGCGACAGGATATTGCTTCGGATCGTCACAGAGTTGTCCGAGTTTCTCAACAAGCTGCGTATTGGGTGTCGGGACAACTCTTTTGGGCTTGGTAGGTGCCATACTTCCACGCCACCAACCGACTGCATCTGGCGGTGCGCCTGTCCAACTCGATTCGGCGATGTCAAAGCGAACGATCTCGCCGCCGGTGGCTACTGCGACCGAAAAAAAGCGTTCCCCTGGTTCCAAAGGTCTATCCGATACTCGGCATCGCCGCGAACATCGACCGATCACATAATCATTCATAGTCGCGAAGGCTATGAAATATTAGCGTCCAGGAACAGAGCGTTTCGAACAACGTAACCGGATTCGCGAGAATTCGGATGAAGCTAGAGCGTGCCACGAATTCTTCTCACAATTTTGGCCCCAAACATAGACATCATTTCGTCGAACAGCGATTCAGTTTATTCAATGTCGCATTAACTCGACCTACGATCGAATCGGCTGGGACACCTTCCGGCCAACGTTGTCTCGAGTCCGAGGAATTGGAAACGTTATCGCCGAGCAATCGATAACCAGCGACTGCTGGAAGCGAGAATTCGTTCTCGCCGTTCCAGCCTCGGTAGTGGATGTCGCGGACGATGGATGCCTGTAATATCGAAACTTGACCGTCGAGTATCGTTAGGCTGATTGGCTTCGTCGCTGAGCAGTCCGATGTCGAATCAATACCATCCAGCACGTACTCGTTGACGTCGAGCGAACGGCTGAATCGTTCATTTCCAACCAGCAATCGACCATCAACGGCTGCAACGATCAGCGTTCTTGAAGACTCATCTTGGACGGGCCCAGCCGAAAGTTCGATCGGAATGCTGCGCACCAAACCGTTGAACCAAATTCGAACATTGATTTTCGCCGGGGTCGTCTGGATGTCGGAAAACGTCAACTTGAGTCCGATATCACGAACGGTTACAAGTTCCCGACTCTCCCGTGCATTGCATCTGTATTCATCCAAAATTGGAGATGGCCTTGGCACTAAGCGTTCGCCGATTCGCGGCCACAAACTGAACGATTGATAGCATAGCTCCATTGGCCGTCTGTTGGCGTTCGCTACCAGCAGGCCTTCGACGTCACTCCAACGATCGACTTCGATTGCTAGCGAAGCGAACTGAGAGATGGATTTCTGAAAGCGGCGACCGTCGATCCAAAAATCTCCGTCAACAATCGCGATCGACTCGTCGGGAAATCCGACGACGCGTTTAACTTCGAAACGGTCGCGTTCACGGTCCTGGATCGCTAACATTTCGCCACGCCGAATGCTAGCGCTCAACCAATCGATCGCTTCCAATCTGACGGAGCGTCCCGGTTGGGTTTCTCCTAAGGAAACGTCTTGGCCGCATCGAGGGCATGGAGGCGGGCGGTCTTCAAGGATTTCTTCATTTGAAAATCGCATCGACCATCGGCAATCGTCGCATCGAGCCGATCGTTGAGGGCCCAGCAACGTCGGCTCCATGGAGCTTCCAGCGATTACTGCAATGGAAGCTTGTGAGTCGATTCGTGGACTATCGCTACATCCTATAACAAACCAGCCAAGACACCAGCAAAGAAACGTCGGTAAAGTTTCGCGCATTCGCACGGTCGGTCGCAGGTGTTTCATCTTGCCCAGTCTCGCCGACCGATATGCTTCTAATAGTTTGGATTCCAGCCTCATTTCTCACCGAAACCATCTACCAGCAAGATCGCTTCTCAACACTTGAAAGAGCGTTGGAACGATCGGCTCGACGTTCTCCTGATCGCTGGTGCTCGTGGCGGAAAGGATTCCGCAACAGGGTGCGTTGTTGTAGTCTTCATGCAAGTCGAGGGAGTTTTCTCCGTGCCTCGTCTTTCGATTATTGTACCGCATATCTCCGATGAAACTTCCCTCGAGTCGACGATTCTGTCAGTACTTGAGAATCGCCCTCAGGGAAGCGAGTTGCTCGTCGTTCATGCCGGCAACTACGATGACCCGTACAAACTGGACAGCGACGAGATTCGTTTGATCGAGACTCCGCCTGGAACAGAGCTTGTCGAACTCGTGAATATCGCTTCCAGTGAAGCCTGTGGGGCAATCCTGCATACGCTTCTGCCCGGTAGTTGCGTAGAAGCCAACTGGACTGCACCGGGCATGGCTTGGTTCCAAGACTCGACGATCGGAGCGGTATCTCCGTCGGTCATCGCGAATGATGGTAGAAACACGACCTACGCTGGTCTGGATCCACATAGTCTTCCAAGGCGATCTTGGTGCCAACGGATACGTCGCGGCGAAGAAGCAGTCGCTTCGATGTGTGGTGGATTCTATCGTCGCCAAACGATACAAGCTCTCGGTGGATGGATGCCGTCTAGTCTGCGAGAGGGTGCTGAAGCGGAAATGGCCTTGGCGATGCACGTCTTGTCCATGCGGGGAATCGCCGAGCCGGAATCACGGCTCAGCGCACCTAAGAATTTGATCGAAGGTCAACTCGGTGGATATGCCCTTGGGAACTATGCTGGCAAGCTAGCGATGGCATATTCTCAACTCTCCTCGTCGTCACTAGCGTCGAATTCAATCGCCTCGCGTATCGGACATTTGGCGGGTGGATTGATCAGCCCGACTTCGGTGGCCGAGCGACTTGGGTGGGTTCTCGGCGTTGCCGATCGCGGTCTGGTCGCAGGCGTACGGGAGCGAATCGAACAAGCAGAATCGCAGTTGTCACATCGACAATCGAAAGCGACGACCGAATATCATGATAGTCGTCGAGCTGCGTAGCGTTGCGTGCAATGCCTAACGTACATCATGTATCGATCTCCAAGTAGTCTTTGGTTGCTGCCCGAACTAGGGATGGATTCTCGGTTGCTTTCGCCACAAGCCGACTATTTTCCGAGTTTTGAATCACCGCCGTTGCCAAGGTATTCGGCTGACGAAGATCTGGCTCAATATGCATCGCGGTGTGTGGACCATTGGCTTTCAGATAAAACGATTGCCGAGCGAGCCAAGCATCGGTTCTTTCTAGGCGGTATCGGATTCGGTGGTTTGCTCGCACAGGAAATGGCGCTCGCCTTCGTTTCTCGGTCGATTCAACCGGCAGGCGTTCTCTTGATTGGTTCGGCTCGCTCCAAGACAAATATTTCGACGACTTTTCGACTCAAGCTGGCGTTGCTTGTTCGACTTCCAGCTTCGTTAGGGCGACATCGTCTGACGGGTGTCTATCGAAAGCTCGCCTCGGAAGAGGCGATGAGCGATTCTCACCTTCGAATCCTCCAAGATATGGCACGTGATATCGATTGGGCGATGTTCCGATGGCAAGTCCAAGCACAGGCGGGATGGAAACGAAGCCGATCGGAAATCGAATCGAACCGCATACCAATCTATCAACTCCACGGTCGAGGCGATCGGATTTTTCGAATTCCTGCTGTTGAAGATGCCACCATTTTGATTCACGGCAAACATCTGATTAACCTATCACTACCCGGCGAGGTCAATCGTTGGATAGAATCCATTCTCCGCGATGACGACCTTAGACAGTCGCAACGTCGCGTGTCCTAAAAAACAGTGGTCCCGCGGCTCTGCCTGCGGGATGAATGATTGTCAGCGGGCGGAGCCGCTGACCCACGATTCGAGAGACTGAAAAATATGAAATTCGCGATTTGTAATGAAATGTTCGGTGATTGGCCTTGGTCGCAAGGCTTGTCGCTCGCAAAATCCATCGGATATACCGGCGTTGAAGTCGCCCCTTTTACGCTGGGCGCCTCTGCTCATTTAATTACACCAAGTCAACGCAATGAGTATCGCCAAACGGTTGCCGATCATGGAATGGAGATTATCGGGCTGCATTGGCTGCTTGCGAAGACCGAAGGATTTCATGTGACGACCGAGGACATCGCAGTTCGTCGAAAGACCGCCGACTATTTGAAATCGCTCGTCGAACTTTGTTCGGACCTCGGTGGTAATTTGATGGTCCTTGGTTCGCCACTACAGCGCAATTTCCCCCCAACGATGACGCATGACCAGGCCATGGCGAACGCCGCGGATGTCCTACGGCAAGTCGTTCCCGAATTGGAGGCTCGAAAGATTCGAATTGCAATTGAACCGCTTGGACCGCAAGAAGGAAATTTCCTCAATCAGGCTGCTCAAGCTCGCGACTTGATTAAGATGGTCGATTCGTCGCAAGTACGCTTACATTTGGATATCAAGGCGATGAGCAGCGAAGACGAGCCGATCGAAAAAATCATACGCGACAATGCAGAATGGATGATTCACTTTCATGCCAACGATCCGAATCGCTTGGGCCCAGGAATGGGGGACGTCGATCAAAAACCTATTTTCAAGGCACTAAAGGATATTGGATACCGCGATTGGGTCTCGGTTGAAGTCTTTGACTATGCACCAGGTCCCGAGGCCATTTTGCGACAAAGTTGGCAAGCGATGCAAACAGCGATTGAGAATGCCAAAGCTTAGAAAGTGGCATAGGCTTTCACGGCTTCCAGGCAGCCAAAGTGGTCAGACTTTAGAGAACGACGCCGAGCGATCAAAAAAAGTCGCGAACCTCCGAATTCTGACGAATTCTGCTACGACTTGAACGAATCAATTCTACGAAACAACAGCGACTGAATGACAATCGGCAACAACAAAACTCGCGCAGCTCGGTGGGCGGTCGTCGGCGGTGGAATGATGGGTTTGGCTGCCGCTTTGCGACTCGCTGAACGGGGACAACAGGTAACATTGTTGGAAGCGGGTGCGGAGCTCGGTGGATTGACCGCAGCATGGCGGCTAGGCGATGTCGAGTGGGACAAGTTCTATCACGTGATTACGCTCAGTGATTCACGTTTGAGAAGCCTGCTTTCAGGTTTGAATCTCGATCATGAGATTGAATGGGTGCAGACGCGAACAGGGTTTTACTCGGAAGGCAAGCTCTATTCGCTTTCGAGTTCGCTGGACTTTTTGAAGTTTCCACCGTTGAACCTCTATCAAAAATTTCGATTGGGCAGCACGATATTCTGGGGATCGAAGATCCGAGATTGGAAATCGATGGAAGGCATGTTGGTCGAAGACTGGCTAACTCGCTGGAGCGGTCGATCGACCTTCCTGCGCATCTGGCAACCGCTTCTTCGATGTAAGCTGGGCGATGCATACACTCGAACGTCGGCCGGTTTCATCTGGGCTTACATCGACCGAATGTACAAGGCGCGACGAAGCGGAATGAAACGCGAGATGTTCGGCTACGTTCCGGGCGGCTATCGACGTATCCTGGCCGCGCTGAAAGAAAAGCTTATTGAGAAAGGCGTGACGATTCGTTGCGATGCGCCGGTGAAACAAGTGGTTCGCGATAACGGCAAAGAAGGGGGTTTCTCGGTGACGTTTGGCGGTGAAGGAAGCACTCAATCGGAATCGATTGATCGCGTCGTGATGACAGCTCCCTACTCGCATATTATCGCGGCTTGCCAAGGATTGAATCAGGACGAAATCGAGCGGATGCGAGCGACGGAGTATTTAGGAGTGACATGTACCTCGCTCTTGCTGAATCAGCCGTTGGGAAACTACTACGTTACAAACATCCTCGACCGTTGGGTTCCGCTGACGGGAATTATCGAAATGGGATCGATTTTGAGTCCCGAGAAACTCGGCGGGCACTATTTGGTCTACCTTCCGCAATATATGCTTGCGAACGATCCAAGGTTTGAAGAATCGGATGCGGTTGTTCATGAGCGGTGTCTGTCGACACTCGAAAAGATGTACCCCAATTTTCGTCGGGATCAGGTTGCCTCGATCCAAACGGCTCGTGCCAAGCATGTGATGGCACTTCCGACTCGTCATTTCTCGAAAAATCGCCCCGACGTTGTCCTCAGTCAACCCGGGCTGTATCTGCTCAATTCGGCTCGCATCGTCAAAGGAACGCTCAACGTCAACGAAACGCTCGAACTTCTCGATGAAGGCTTCGATCAAAGCGTTTGGCCGCATCATCTGGCTTTGGCATCCAATTCCTAAAACGATCATCCTCAGTCTGGCTTTTTGCTAGCACGAGATTCCTCTTGCCCCCGACTCGACGCAAACGCTATCCAAGGCTCGTGGAAATTGTTGACTCTTCTTGAAGCGTGTGTCGAATGCTGCCGAACCGGTGGGCGAAACGACTGAAAACCCAAGAAAGCGTCCAGCGCTCGCTGTGCCGTCTGGGCTTTCTGCTGTTTGCTGTGGGACCGCCGCTATTGATTTTAAGCAGTTGGCTTTGGTCGATTACGCCCTGGGCCCGCTACTGGTCAGTCCGCGCGTGGGAACGATCGATCAGTATCAGTATCGGTGTGGATGTCGATATCCAAAGCGTTAGGAACTTTGCTCCACATCACTATCGGCTTGCGAATGTAACCCTGAAGCATCCTGAAACGGGAGTCACGATCGCAACCATACCCTTGATCGAGTTTCAACGGCGCCAGGCAAGTTGGAATCTACAGCTGCAATCACCAGCGATTGAGCTCGATCAGGCTTTGCATTTGGTTCATACCCTTCACGAACGCTACCTATGCCAACCCAATCTCGCCTTTCCAACGACGATGTGCTCGTTGCGAGGATTGACGCTGATGAACGACTCGCCAGCGATGGAACCGATCTACCTTGAGTCGCGATTTCAATGCGATAAAGACAAAACTTCGCTCCAAACTCGCTTCGATTTGGCGAGCCATGATGGCTCGCAATCGGCTAGCTTCGCGGTCGAAAGGTTGCATGATGCAATCGCACCTCGCACCAGCTGGTCGCTCGAAACGCCGGGTCTGGAGATTCCAAGCATCGTCTTGGCGGCCTTCCAACCGAAGGCTTCAACGCTCGGCCCCCATGCTTCGTTCCGCGGCGAAATTCGTTGCGAGCAAGACGATTTCAATTGGCACGCGGCGATCGCCGGGATCTTTCAAAAAGTACAGTGGAATTCAGACCGTTCGCTTGAGGTACTCGCCGTGCCAAAAAGCACTCAAAACGTTCGCGTCGACCATATTGAAATCTACAATGGTCGTTGGGTACAAGTCGAGGGCTTAGTAACGGCAGAGTCTGGTGCGACAAGCGATCTATCGCGTTGGTTGACGGTAGCGTTGGCCCCGGCAACCGACGTACAACCAGCCAGCCACGTTGATCATGCTATCGAGAGCACCGCAAAGCTTCGCAACGCATCAGGCTCGATGCAGCGATAGTGTTTCTTGCTGGGCACTCAACTCTACACCGTGAAGGAATTTTCGTAGCCACATTCGTCAGAATGTGGAGAGTTGGCGCTTCCGTCCACGTTCTGACGAA
>JANPLJ010001008.1:0-1768 GCA_031426475.1 Pirellulaceae bacterium
ATGGTAAATGTGGCATCGCGTGGCCAATATAAAGAAAGAACCGACTTGTTTGGTTCTCTTCGATAAATCTCAACGCTTCGGTCGTGTAGAGCCCGGTCATTTCTGCAGGAACCGCAGGCCGTTTTTCGACGATATCACCTCGCAGAATCGGCATGCCACCTTCTTTTTCAAATACATCTGTTTCAGGCTTGTCGAGGTTATGTAGCACACCATAGTAACTGTCAAAGCCTTGGTCCATCGGTCTCATGCCTTTGACGAATCCGAGGTGCCACTTGCCGATGCAGCCTGTCGTATAACCCTTTTGCTTAAAAACTTCCGCGAGTGTCACTTCACTGTTGGCAAGCCCGTTTTGCGCATCCGGTCGCAATACACCGGTAGCCAGTCCAACGCGTCCTGGATACTTTCCGGTCATCAACGACGCTCGCGAAGGAGTACACAGGGCGGCTGTCACCGAAAAATCGGTGAAACGCGTCCCTTCGCTCGCCATTCGGTCTAGCTGCGGTGTACGAATATCCTTCGCACCGTAGCAACCAATATCGCCATAGCCTAGATCATCGCAATTGATAAGGATGACGCTCGGCTTGGCCCTCTCAGCACCCAACGCAGTTCCGCAAGCCAGCATTAGGGCAAAAACGCACATATCGAGCAGTCTCTTCCATTTGCCGACATTGGTACACTTCATTTCATGATGTGTTGGCTCCGGCTCACGTGACGACAGCGAATTTAAAGAGACAGCGAATAAGTCCATTTGCTGTCTCTTTAAATTCGCTGTCGACCAAAGTGACGTGCAATATGAAAAACGCCGTCCATGCTCGGGCCATTGGCGTTTCAGGAGGACGGCACACGGAGAGTGTCTGCAACTTTGGCTGGCCTCAATAGACATAGGCGAACTCGTTGGAGTTGAAGAGAACTAGGCACACATCGGCGAGCGCGCGCGTGTGGGCAGGAACATCGGCAGACTGAAGGTCGGCAACGAAATCATGGTAAGCGTACAGTTTCTCATTGAAGGAAAACTTTTCGCCAGTGTTCTCCTCGACTGCATCGCGACGCACTTCCAGCGGTGGCGCAAAACGGTCGGGGGCGGTATCACGTTGCAACGCTTCGATGTCCCGCCAGTGATTGAGACATGCGGCGAGTTCATCAGGTTTCGGTGCACGACCATAGGCGAGCTCAAAACAATGACGGAGCGCATCGTCGTCGTTCTTTGTCTCCTTGACCGCACGTGCGGCGAGAGCGAGTGCACGCGACTGGCTGGCTTGGCTGTTGAACATGGCGAATACTTGCGGCGTCACGGTGCTGGCCTCGCGGCGCTCGCATGAGAAGTCGGGCGTTGGAGCGTTGAAGACTTCCATCGAAGGGTCGCATAATCCTCGCAACTTCAACGCGTAGATCGAACGTCGATTGCGTTGTTCCGTTCGCGGGTTCGCAGTCCAGGCGGCGGCGAACGTCCCCATCACTTGACGTGGTTGCAATGCCGCTTCGAGATTGATCTCGGGGCGGTTGGGAATCCCGCCGAGCGTAGGATTTAGCTCGCCAGTTGCCGCGAGCATCGCATCGCGTAGCTCTTCCGCACTTAGTCGACGCGGTTTGAAAACGGCGTAACTAGAACCGAGTGGATCTTTCTCGCGAAGCAACTTGAGATCCGCGTGCGTCGTGCTGCGACGATAGGCGGCGCTGGTCATGATCGTGCGATGCATTGCTTTGAACGACCAACCTTGTTCTACACAGGTCGCCGCTAACCAGTCGAGCAACTCCGGGTGCGTGGGTT
>JANPLJ010001009.1:0-1567 GCA_031426475.1 Pirellulaceae bacterium
CAGCCTTGGGAAACCTGGATCGGGTTGATCTATCGGAAAAAGCGAAACCCACATTAAGGCAAATGATGTTGTTCGATGCCGCTGAATCCGCTCTCAGCGGCGAGGTTTGAAGCAAAGTCATGCAGATAGTTCATTCTGATACATTCGACGAATGGCGTGTTGCCGCTAGAGGTTTACTCGCTGCTAGGGTCGTCCCTGAAGATATTCAATGGGCGGCTGGAGAGGCCCAGCTCTCACTGTTCAATGCATTCGAACCTCTCGATGTCAACGCGGCCATGCCGGTAGCGAACGTACCCAAGGAATTCTTAGAACTTGCCAGGAGTGTGGCATGCCACCGCGACGATCGTCGCTGGCACGTCTTGTACCGAACGTTGTGGAGAATGGTCAACGGCGAGCAATACTTGTTGAAGATTGCAACCGATGACGACGTCTATCGATTGTATCAGATGCAGAAAGCCATAACGCGAGACGTTCACAAGACAAAGGCATTTGTTCGATTTCGAAAGGTTATCAGTGTCAACGGCGATGAGAATTTTGTTGCATGGCATCGACCGGATCACAAAATCGTCCGGTTAGCTGCTCCATTCTTTGCCAGACGCTTTAATGGAATGAATTGGACGATCTTGACCCCAGATGAGTCAGCTACGTGGGATCAGCAGGAGTTGCGATACGGCCCTGGTGTTCCCGTAAGTGCTGCACCAACCGATGATGATCTTGAAGAACTCTGGAAGACTTACTATGCGTCCATCTTCAATCCTGCTCGCGTGAAGGTGGCCATGATGAAGCGAGAGATGCCAGTCCGTCATTGGCCAACTTTGCCGGAGGCCTCGATTATTGACGAGCTGCTTGAACAGGCCCCCAAGCGGGTCGACGCAATGATTCAAAGAAGCGAAGGATTCGCGGAGACGGCAATAAACTATATTCCCCAACAAGCCGACCTGGAATCACTCCGAAATGCAGCCGCCCTCTGCAAGGCGTGTCATCTTTATCATCATGCAACTCAAATGGTCTTTGGTGAAGGGATTCCGACTGCTCGTATCGTCGTGGTAGGCGAGCAGCCGGGCGACAGAGAAGACATCGCGGGACGTCCTTTCGTAGGCCCAGCCGGCAAATTGCTGGACGATGCGCTCGTGAGTGCAGGAATCGTACGCCAGGACGTTTACATCACCAACGTGGTAAAACACTTTAAGTTTACAGAGACCTCGACGACCAGGGGTAAACAGCGTCTTCACAAGAAGCCGGACTCTCGCGAAATCTACGCTTGTCGACCGTGGCTGGAAGCGGAACTGGCTGCGATAAAACCTGCGGCGATCGTTTGTCTGGGGGCGACGTCGTCGCAAGCCCTCTTCGGACGTGACTTTCGTATTACCCACGACCGTGGCAAGGTCTTGGCAACGGAATGGTGTGAGCAAACAATTGCCACTTGGCATCCCGCTGCGATTCTGCGGATGCCCGATCCAGACAGAAAGCAGCAAATGAAAGAGCAGTTGGTTCTAGACCTCCAGTCGATTAGATCTTAGGGCGATTAGGATTCCATGTCTTTAGTTGTTACCGTATTCTGGCTAGC
>JANPLJ010001010.1:0-2592 GCA_031426475.1 Pirellulaceae bacterium
CCGTAGGGCTGATGCGAAAATCACCGAGCTTGCCAAACGGCCGTAGGCCTGAGCATCAGCCTCGGAGGCGTTCAGTTGTTGGAGCATGATGGGAGCTCGAGACCAAGCCAATTCAAACACGCGGTCCGCGAGGCTAGGATCACTATATTTCGCTGCCATCGCCTGTACTCCTTCGCGAGTCTCAGCAACTCCGGTAACGATGTCGATTCGAACCGATTCATTGGCTTGGAGGAGCACCGTCTGTCGAATACTGACGATTGGGTCGAGCGTCGAACCGTCGCTATTGGAAAGCGGGCTCCGATCGTCAAAAGCACGCGGGTCCGTCAGCGTACGACCGCGTCCGATAAACTTCATGCGATCGGTTTCAAACGAAGTGTCCCCGACACGTGTCCCGCCCGTGGTCATCATGTGAATCATCCACGGCGGCTGTTCTTCGGCAGAGCGAGGCCGGCGTGTGCAGAAGATTGCTTGCTGTTCGTGAATGATTTCAGTCTGAACAAATAGGTTGCTGAATGCTGGGTGCGAGTCATCCTGGGCTTGACTCGCTAAGACTACTTCGGCGTAGCTGGTGACCTCGATCGTGCGAGCACGTTCCGACCGATTGGTCAGAGTGACTCGTCGCAATTCGAGATCGTCTTCCGACGAGACGCTGATCTGCGTGTGGGAGTCGATCAGGTCGTCGCGGCGACGAAACTCAGCTCGCGCTTGAGTAAAAATCGCTTCATAAACCTTCGAGACCTTGGCCGTTGGATGCCAAGCGGTCGACCAGAGTGAATCGGTCTCGATATCGCGCAAGTAACAAAAAGTCCCCCAACAATCTCTTGTAGGGTCTTCCCTCCACCGCGTGACGGCAAGATTGCGCCAACGGCTATAGCCGCCGCCGGCACTGGTAACGACGACATGGTATTGACCATTGGAAAGGAGATGAACTTCAGGAACGGGACTTGAAGGATCCGTGAAGACTCGCATCGTTCCGGCTTCTTCGGCCGAAGCGCTGCGTGTGGTGTTCGCTTCGATCGCGTGAGGGAAGACTGGAACCGTCGCTTTGGGAATGCGTTCATGGAGCAGGAGTTCCGCCGCATGAAATTCTGGGTTCGTTTGGAATCGACGTTGCATCGGCTTGTCCAGCAGCACGTAAGCGAACGAAAGGAGGCTCATCCCGGCATGATGCGCCATGAATTGCCGAACCGTAACGCTCTTGGCATCGGGCGGTAATCGCGAAGGTGTATAGTCGACGGCCTCATAGAATCCGTAGTCCCCTTCTCGCTCGTCTTTGGCCAGACGCTCGAGATTGCGACAGGCCGCTTCGGGCTCTACCATCAAGGCCAGGGCGCTTGCATACGGTGCGATCACTAGGTCTTCGGCCAACCCGCGTTTCAATCCCAGCCCTGGGACGCCGAAAGCTCGGTATTGGTAGTTTGAGTTCCAATCGACGGTGTTATAGCCAGATTCAGAGATCCCCCATGGCACACCTCGCTGTCGTCCATAGTTAATCTGCCGCCGGACGATCGCACGATACGTTTGGTCGAGGATCGTATTGTCGTAAGTCGGCATCACCAACAATGGCATAAGATACTCGAACATCGATCCGCTCCAACTCAGCAGCGTGGGCGCTCCGCCAGCGTTAGTGAGCAAGCGACCAAGTGCGAACCAGTGCTCCTGACCAAAGCGACCTTGTGCGATAAGCACGTAGCTGGCTAAACGAGCTTCGGATGCCAGCAAGTCGTAGCAGCCATTGTCGAGCCGATTCTCGCTGACGTTGTAACCGATCGCGAAAAGATCTCGCACCTTATCGTGTAAAAAATCGAAATCCATCTCAGCAAACTCATCACATTGACTCGCGACATGCTCCAAGCGTCGTATCCGCGCAACAGCATGTTGAGCAGACTCGGTAATCGCGTGCTGCAACCTGAGTAGCCATTCACTCGACAAAACATCGTCCTCGTCGTGCCCACCGGATTCGACGGAAAGGCCAGTACGGAGAGTTTCGATAAGTGGACAAAGATTTTTCGGCAGCGCGACAATCGCATGCAGATTCATCACACTATCGATACTCGAGAGTTGCTTGCGCAGGTCTTCGAACTGTTGAACGCGTTCTGGAGGACCGCTCACGAAAAACTTCTCTTCGAGTGGCGTCAGCACTGTCCAGGCAGCGAGTTCGCTTATTTCAGACAGGATATCCAGACATTCTCGTTCGAAGGCGGTTGCCCACCATTGAAGTTCTTCGTTGACCATGGAAACCTGTTTTAATTCATTGGCGTGCAAGATCAATTGAGGAAGAAAAGATGCGGTAGCGCGTATCGTCCTTGGACAACGTTCTAATTCCTCCAGCTTATGTTCAATTGCTCGAATCACGTTGCCGTCGATGTGTTGCGGAACTTCGCCATCGCCCACTCGAATCTTCGGTCTTCGCGCTTCATCCAGAAATAGCCCCAGCGTATCTCGTAAACCCGAAAACACTTGCACCGGAAGCACGTCGGCGTTCATCAGCAACCGCAATCCACTACCGAAGACGAGAAGCTGTCCCGCCAAATTTCCACTATCGACCGTCGAAACATAGCGAGGTGCAAGCGGCGCTAAGGTTCGCGTGTC
>JANPLJ010001011.1:0-3884 GCA_031426475.1 Pirellulaceae bacterium
ATATGGTTCTAGAAAGTTGAATTATGAAGATATACACAAAAACCGGTGATGCGGGAACAACGGGTCTGTTTGGGGGGCCGCGAGTTTCGAAGGATGACGCAAGAATTTGCGCTTATGGCTCGATCGACGAGCTAAACGCGGTTCTGGGGCTCGCCCGCTCGATAGGGCTCGAAGCACAGCAGGACCAGATGCTGTGTACGGTGCAAATTTGTTTGTTTTCCATCGGCGCCGAACTAGCTACCCCCGAGCCTGAGAAGCATTCGCTGAAATGGAATGGCTCCTCGGAAGTCGAAACGATGGAGCATTGGATCGACCAGATCGATGGCAGTCTAACACCTCTTCGAAATTTCGTTCTTCCTGGCGGGGCATCCTCAGCGTCCCATCTGCATCTCGCCCGGACGGTCTGTCGACGGGCCGAGCGAGAAGTCGTAAGCCTGCGAAATAATCCCCGAGTCAGCGACGTTTCTGAAATCGTCATCTACCTTAATCGACTTAGCGACCTGCTCTTTGTGATGGCGAGACAAGCGAATCTGCTGGCCGGTGTTCCCGACATTCCATGGCAAAGTCCGCGTTCGGCTGTCGACGGAAACGAAGTTCGCGATAGCTAGCTAGTGGGTCAGCGACTCCGTTCGCTGACATCTTCACAGACTCCGTTCGCTGATATTGTTCCCGCGAGCGGAGTCGCGGGACCACCACTCATTGCCATCGGTATGCTTCGATCGATGTAGTCCCGCGGACATAGAGTACGCCGTTGACCAACGCGGGGTATGAAAGCAACTCGCCACCGTCGTCCAGCACAGAAAAACGCCCGATCTCGTCAACAGAGTCGCGACTGATCTTCAAAACCATGATTGTCCCATCACCGCAGGCCACCAAGACTCGATCGTCGTCTCCAATCAATGAACAATACTTGGCAAGGCTATTGTCCGAAAAGCTACACAGTTTGTTGAGTCCGTTCTTCACATCCAGGACGACCAAGTCCCCGTCCACTCCAATCAGCCAATCACCCATTGCGATCGGAGTATGCGAATCTCCCGCCAACGCGTCCGATTCGAAGATTGGATCGGTGGAGATGATTCCCAACGTATCGATGTCGTGGATTCTCGCCGCATTATTCTCGCTAACCAACAGCAATCGCTTGCCAATCACCACGGGCGTTGGCACATTGAAGTCACCTTTGACTTTCGGTCGCAATTCCCAAAGCCGTTTACCATCGGATAGCGACCAGCCTCCCAACGAATCCTCATCAAATGCAACGACCTGCTTTGTTGCTTCGACCTCTACGAGAATCGGAGAAGCATAAGCGGCTTTTTTTCCTGCCGCAGACCAAACGATATCGCCGGTGGTCGCGTCAAGTGCCACAATCGAGCTTGTCGGACCGCCTGGCTGGACAATCAATCGCCCGCCGACCAGCAGCGGAGAAGCCGTAAATCCCCAAATCGGTAGCGTGCCTCCTAGATCGTCAATCAAGTGCTTCTTCCAACGGATTTCACCGGTAATGGAATCGATGCAATGAAGATGACCCATCGCACCTTGCAGGAAGATAGAATCCTCGGTCAAAATCGGTGTGGCTCGTGGTGAGGTCCCGTAGTCCAGTTGGCCTGGCGCATGGTATTGAAACTGCGATACGAGTCCACCCGATTCGGCGTCTAGCACGAAAAACACGTCATTGGTATCGCTTCGGTCTCGCGACGAGACGACAACCAATTCATCACTTGCCGCAACGCCACCGACGCCTTGGCTTGGAAGTTCGAACCGCCAAAAACGCTCCGGCTCGCTCCATGTCTTGGGGAGTCCTTGTCCTATTCCATCTCGATCAGTCCCCCGCCATTGCGGCCAGCTCGATCGTTTTATCGACTGGCCGTGCGCTAGTTCTTTTTTTTTGATGCTGAGATCAACTTGTGAGCCTTATATGGCATGAAGCCATCTTTCGTCTCTAACGTGGATAGTATCTCGGGCGATTTCATGGCCAGAAGTGTGCGAGTAATATTCGAACGCATCGACTCATCGATATTTGAATTGCAAAATGCAGATATAAAAGGAACCTCTTCGCTCTGACCTACGATTTTTAAGTCACCTTTTTTGATCGTTCCACATCCTTCAAGGAGAGGTGCCGCATACGAACTAATGATCGCTGCGACTTGCTTGTCGGGTCCAAGCTCCTTTAGCATCTTGGCCGCGATCGAGCACGAAGAACAGGTTTCGCCGACTTTATAGTTAAGCTCAATATCCGCCAAAACCGCTTTAGGAGCCGCCGCTTTTTCATCGCAGTCGTCGGGCCCGAAAAGCAGGCTGTAGCCTTCCAGATCGAGCAGGCTCGATGCGGTCGATGACGAATGAACAACAAAAAGCCCACGCTGCATCGAGCTTCCTTGCATGTCGGTCAACTGGGCTAAGGGTGTAATCGCAAGCTTGGCCGAGGCGGCATCGCTGCGCACAACCGAATCTTTACCGATGATGATATCGGCTTTGCCATTCGCCTGGCCTTGGATTGCCGTCACAAGGGACTCTGCCCAAACAACTCGCACGGATTTCCCAAGTTGGGCATGCAGATAATCGGCCAGGCGTTCGTACCTTCGCTGGGCATAGCCTTGAACACAATCGCAAGCCAACGGTCCAGCCATCGGATCCATCACGACGAGCGTGAGATCCGCGGTCGATGGACCGTAGGGTTCAACGGCCTTAGCAACGGACGAAAGCGACCTAAAGGACAAAAGCGACGCTATCGTGTAGATCAAGAGCAGCTTTGAAAACCGTGTCATCAATTGTCGTTCCTTTACTGATACTGTGTTACGCTTATGACCGGAGCCTCGCTCCTCAGAACAAGCACTGCAACATGAGATTGATCTTGGTGCATCATGTAATAGTAGTTGCGTGTTGGATCGAAGCCAATTGCGACGTGCTCGCATCCACCGGCAACCTTTGCTGTTCCAACAAACCCTAAATACTTGCCGTCAGTACTAAATCGCTTGATGTGCCCTATGCTGGATTCAGCCGTTAAGATTTCACCGTTCTCGCAACATCGAACATTCATCGGATTGCAACAAGATCCAAAGCCCTTGTCATCACCTCGTGATTTACTGCCGAACCCGTTCAATCGCTTTCCGTCTCGATCGTAGATACCAACTTGAAACTTGGTATTCTCGGCGACGATTAAGTGTTCGCCATCGGTTTGGATATCAAATTGCCCGCAACATCCTCTTCCACCATTCAAAACCATCTTCTCGACGACGAGCTCTGGGCTCAATCGCCATACGCCATACCCATAGCCGCTAGGTTCGGGAAGCGAAACAAAAACTTCATTTTCGGTCGCCGCGATGGCCGTGCTTCGCATGAGACGCTTTAACGTTTGTTCATTCGTGGGTTGCCGAGCGACGGTTTGGCTTCGCGTCAGCAGCTTCAACTGCTGCTGAAGGATCTTGATTCTCATTTCACGTTTGCGTTTGTCATCTGAAGTCTCGTCATTGGGGACCTCTTCGAGCTTTGCGATCTGTTGCTGGACCGCCTTCGCTTGTTTGCTGAGCGACTCTTTCAATCGTTGGGTGTTTTCTTCCGCCGCCTTATCGGAGCTGGCAATCGCCTCGTCGCGATTCTTCACATTAGGTGCATCGATCACCTTTTCAACGGTACCGTCTAAAGCAACTTTCGCAATTTTTCCAGAGCCGGCAATATAGAGTTTGCCACTTGGCGAAAAATTGATCGCTTGTGGAATAAAGTCCAATGGATAGGAATGCAACAGCTTTCCACCCGGCTCGTACTCCATCAACGCTCCCGGATCCTTTGAAGTAGAGCTGGACGTTTGAAAGCCAGAAGGTTGAAACCCGCATGCCATCCATAGGTTTCCGCGCGGACCAACGCAAAACGTCTCGAGCTTGACTGTCTTG
>JANPLJ010001012.1:0-1843 GCA_031426475.1 Pirellulaceae bacterium
ACGCTTTCTTTTCATCACGGATCACATTCAACATAGTTGGATACGTTGAAACGTAAATACGTCTATCAGTTGTAATTTCTTTTTCGCCCACTTTTGGCCAACGAGGTTCGTTTGGTAAATGTTCTTTAAACGCATCTAATGTTTGGTCACGCAAAGTAATGCGATCAACCAAAAACAATACCCGCCGCGCATTTCCCGTTCTCAAAAATAACTTGATCACCGCCGCTGAAGTCAAAGTTTTCCCCGGCTGTACCACCCGCACGATCCCATCTTTTTGGGTTACTATTAGCATTCCTGAAATCGTGGCCATTTCGCTCTGCGAAAGGGCCACGAGCAAACTGCAGCTCACATTGAAAGGCAAGATTTCACCATGCATGCGATGCCCTTGATGTTAGGAGTCCTTGCGGCCCTCGCGATCGCATATCGTTTCTATAGCGCGTTCCTTGCGGCTCACGTCGCGGCCTTCGATGACAGCCGCGTAACGCCTGCTCACACCTACAATGACGGGCAAAATTACGATCCGACAAATCGATGGGTGTTATTCGGCCATCATTTCGCTGCTATCTCAGGAGCAGGTCCGTTGATTGGCCCCGTGTTGGCGATCCAATTCGGCTACATGCCCGGGTTGATATGGTTGGTCATCGGGGTTTGCTTGGCCGGCGCCGTTCAGGACATGCTTGTGCTCTGGGCGAGTGTCCGAACTGGCGGCAAATCGCTGGCCGAAATCGCAAGAATTAGCCTCGGACCCGTTGCTGGAACCGCCGCCTCCGTTTCGATCCTGTTCATTGTCATTATCGCCTTGTCGGGCCTCGGGATCATCGTCGTCAAAGCGTTGGGTGGCGAAGAAGTTAAATTGCCAGCCGGGACGCAAATCGTCGCCAAGGAATCGATTGGGTACAGTGAAATCGGAACAAACCAGGTTGCCAAAATTCCGGCTGGTTCGAATGTCATCTATCCCAATGGCAGCAATCACGTTCGGAGCGAAGGGTTCGCTGTTAGCTATAAGAAACCGGAAGGCGAATCGACTGGCAACGAACTGACGCTTCCCACCGGTACTGTCGAATTGATCAAAGGAAGCTCATGGGGAACATTCACCATTTTTTGCACAATTCCGATCGCATTCGCGGTCGGTTGGTACATGTATCGTTTTCGTAAAGGACACGTCGTCGAGGCTTCTTTGTTGGGAGCCGTTGCGGTCTTAGCGGCAACGATCGTCGGCAATTGGATCCCAGGTTCCCCTCTCGAACCCTACTTCTCTCTTTCCCGAGACGGAACGGTACTTGCCATTTGCGTTTACGGATTCATTGCGTCGGTCCTGCCGGTATGGTTGCTGCTGGTACCTCGCGATTACTTGTCGAGCTTTCTCAAGATCGGCACGATTGCAATCTTGGTACTGGGGGTTCTCATCGCCAATCCAAAGCTGGAAGCTCCCGCTGTCAATCAATACTTTGCAGCGGGAGGAGGCCCCTATTTTCCTGGTCCAATCTTTCCCTTCGTTTTTATTTGCATCATGTGTGGAGCGGTCTCCGGCTTTCATGCTTTGGTCGCCTCAGGAACGACGCCGAAAATGGTTTCGAAAGAGAGCGACATCCGCATGATCGGATACGGAGCCATGCTGATGGAAGGCCTTGTCGCTGTGACGGCGCTGATGGCTGCTGCGACCCTGCCGCAAGGTGATTACTGGGCAATCAACATCGATATTACGAAACTGGAGCAATACGCCGATACGCTCGTGAAAATGGACGCCAATGTCGATCATCTCGCCGATATCGAACGTCAGGTTGGTGGCGAAACGCTTCGAGGTCGAACGGGTGGCGCTGTGACTTTGGCCGTCGGCATGGCG
>JANPLJ010001013.1:0-7148 GCA_031426475.1 Pirellulaceae bacterium
AAAATTTTTTTAATCCTTTTTTTTTGTTTTGGTGTTTTATTTATCTTGCTCCTCTTCCACCAATTTTTTAAATTTTTTTTTTTTTAAACCTTTATTTTAAAATCTAAAAAAACGACTCGAAGCAATCCAGAGTTCATTCCCTGCAACCAAGGGCCATGCGATGCGTGGTTGCGTCTCGCTGGCCACGATGTTTGCAACGCGATTGAGTTTGTCTCCAGAACTGGCGGGCTCGACATCAAATGCGATCGTCTCTCCCAAATCCGTCATGACTACCATGCGTCGGCCATCCAGGCTCGGCGGCACAACAACATGCCCTTTCAGCGGCGCAACCGAAGCTTGCGCTACTTCCAATGGAACTCCTGGTTCTTCGCTTGCCTTCAGTAGACGAAGCTCGCATGTGCCCGCTGTCACATTCTGAAAGATCATCAGTTGACCCAATGCATAGACCGGAGGTATCGCGATCGTTCCGGCCTCATGGCCTAAGTAGTAGACACTAGTGCAAGAGCCATCTTTCCTCGATAGTACGTAGATGTTCGAGTGGTCGCCGACTACGAAGCGCGACGATTTACTGGAACCACCGCCCATTCCCGCACTCAGCGATTGTGGCAAACGCTTTCCCCATTTCGCTTGCCCCGTCGCAGCATCCAACGCATACACTCGACCATCGGACGTCGAGACAAAGATCGTATCGCCTTCTACCGACGGATGTAAGATCGTATCGCCCAAGTTCACTTCCCAGACGGGAGTACCATCCTGGGACGACAATCGGGCTAAGCGATGTTGGCTTGGTATCACAATCAAGCAATCCGCTGCGGGATCGCTGGAAAGTCGAAGCGGTTCCGAGACATTCTCGATCCCGATGTGTCGTCGCCAAAGCACCTGACCATCCGTGCCTCGCAAACCGTAGATCGATCCCTTTGCTTTGACGTACAACGTCATGTCCGATGCGACACTCGCATTTGCACCGCTTCGCTTGTACAGCAACAGACTCTTTCCGATTTGGACATCTGCCTTGGAGTCGACAGCCTGCGGTTTCTCTTCGGCAGCCTTGACAGCTTTCTGCTGAATGGACGTCGCTTGTTGAAGCAGTTCCAGCAACTGAGGCTCCAACGCCAACTGTGGATACTTTCGTGTTACTGCGCGGCGAGCTTGATAAGCGGCTGCAACATCGACTGTTTCAATAGCCGCCTTCATCTTTTCGGTGGCAGATACGAGGTCCTCGGCTCGCTGGACATCGCGCAAAATTCGCTCACGTTCCTCTTCGATGGACTTGATCCGACTTTCGTTGGTGATTCTACTGGCGTTCGGGATATACTGCGGATTGCCCATGAGCACCAAGTGCTTGTCGAGCTTGTTGATCAGCTCTTTTCGCTCGGCAGTCGTCTTCGCATTGTCGGCGCGTAGGAGGAGTTTCTCCGCGACGCTTACCAGCGCAGATGCTAAGTCACTACGGATTCCCGTATCGCTCATGCTTGCTTCGTTGACAATCGTTGGAAGAACAGCCGCCGCTTTGTCAATGGCGAGAGCCGGGTCTCCAAGCTGATCGCTTGCTTGCCTAATGGTGGCAATGGCGGCCAGCGATCTGGCTACGCTGGCCTTCTCTTCCTTCGGGAATTTCTTGGCGAAGTTTGTTAGCTTCTCGACGGCGACCTCGTACTCACGGCTTTCGTAAGCGGATTTGGCCTGCTCGTAATACTCGGCAGAACTTCCTGACATGACCCAATAGACTAGCCATGATAATGCGGCTACCAATACCGAAAGAATAAAGCCGACACCCCAAATGCGGAACGCGTCCCACGAATTACCTTGGGGGGCCGCAATTTTCACCGGCTTCACGAGTCGGGTTGTATCGCCAAAGGATTCAAATCCTTGACTCGTATCGCTTGACTCTCGCCCTCGCGATGACTTGGTTTTCCGCTTCTTGGAAGGCACTTCTTCGGCGGACGGTGTTTGCGAGGACTCGAAAGGTGTTGCCTCGACAATTTCGTCAGCATTAACGACTTGATTGTCGGTTTTGCTTTTTCCAGGTGCAGTTGGATTGGGTGCCGCTTTCGCCGAAGAGGGCTCATCTGGTAGCAATTCCAATTCCTCTTCGCCTGCCAATGGCGATGGTGTTGACGGCTCGGTGCGATTCGCATCCTTGATCTGACTGACAATCCGAATCGCTTGAAATCGAGTCAACTGGCCGTTGTCGACAAGCAATTTTGCAAGCATCTCGATCGTCATCCGAGTTCTCGATTGCGCAAGATTGCGGCGCAGCTCGACAATCACCTCGGGATCGAGCAAGCCTTGTTCTTCCAGATGGTCAATCAGCAGTTTTGCAGACATATGTTTTTCTAAGGTTCAGTCAAAATTCTCAACGACTGTTACTTTAAAGTTGTTGATTCCTTGTTGTCTCCCCGCATCCAGGGCCCCGACGACCGCAGAATGAATGCTCTCTTCATGAGCTTCAATCAGCATATTGGATGCTTCTTCGCTCGATCCATCTAGCTCAGCTAAGCTCAATACGGAAATCAGCTCCTGTTTGCTGGATGCTTCGCTTTCTCCGCCGTCAGGGAAAATGACGGTATAAGCGTTGAATTCGTCGATCAAGACTCTGATCGACTCGTTGTCTTCTTTGGGCTGCGATTGACTGCTCGGCTTATCGACGGAGGCCTTTTGTTGAATGGCCTTCTCGGAAGTGAAGGAAGCCGTCACCATGAAGAAGATGAGCAGCAGGAACGTAACATCCACCCTAGGAACCAAATCCAGGTGGTCAGGCGGTGCTGCTTTCTTGCTGAATCCAACGGGCTCAAGAACCTCATCGTCTTCATCGAAATGTTCGTCCGGGCGGCTGTTCAACTGTTCGTTTTCCTTCAAATCGCAAATGCGAGGGCTCGAGATCGCAAGTTATTTCGGGGGCTTTCGATATCGTAGCTCGATCACCGTCCACCGATATCCCTGACTGTCACCAGGTACACATTCGAAAATCGTCTTGGCAAACTCCATTGTCTTGACGTCCTTTCCGCGTTCTTTGACGGCTCGGGCTTTCTCAAGCACTGCTAGCTCGTTTTCGAGTTCTTTGGGAATCAGCTTGAGTACCTGTCGTCCGGTAACGGGAATACCCGCTTTGGAGATTAGATCTCGTTCGTATTTCAAGAGCGGTCCGTCGCGGCGATTCATAAAGTAAAGCCGCTTTTCGTCCTCGCCCTTTCCCTTTTTCGATTGCGGTGCCCCCGATAGCTTGGTCGCGTAATCGACATTCGGAAACCCGCCACCGATGGCGGCCAGCTCAATTTTGAAAAAATCTAGCTGCGAAGCATAACTCTTGAGGTCTCGAGCAGAAAATCGCAGCTCCCATCGATCAAATCTTGGAATGATGTCGTCTCCCTCGCCCTCGGGTCCCGGTGGTCGCGAGTCGCCTTTTCCCGAACCTGCGCCCGATGCACTTGTCGCCATCGTGTCGAGCGTCGCAGATAAGGTTGAGACCGCTTCGGAAATGTTCTGAAGCGTCTGATCGATCGTTGGCTCGGTTATCTGCTCGACCTCCTCGGAACCGGGTGGCTCCAGATCTCGCTCGAAACCTGCCGCGTGGTCACCACGTCCAGCGACTCTTTCTTCTTCCAGGATGACGATCGGAAGCGGCTCAGGTTTGAAGGTGCTGACCATGTAAATGCCACCAAGCATCACAACGGCCAGTCCAATCATGATCGCAAGGCTTAGCAATAGTCCAGCGACTTTGTCGACCGAAGTCGTACTCATCGAATCGAAGCGATCGCTGCCGCTGGATGGATTGGAAACGGACGTATCGCTCATGGATTATTGCTCGTGCATGACTCCAAAACTGATCAATGCACCCTCTTCTAGATTGTCTGAAACAATCTCCTTGATCCGATTGACTTCTCCGTTGGGAACCGAGCCATCTGCTCGAATCAACACATCGGTTTTCCCCGAGTTAAAACCCTGTTGGATGTACTCCTCAATCTCTGCGGCTTGTTGATCCGGAATGATGGAAAAAAGCGTCCCATCCTTGCGGGTCACCACCACCGAGTCACCGCCACCGCGGACGCAAATGATAATCGACTTGTCAGTAGCTACTAACTGCCCATGCCTCGCGATCGGCAGAGGCTGCGTCACTTCGTTGGCCAGTTTGGACGTGACGATAAAGAAGATCAAAAGCAGGAACGTGATGTCGATCAGGGCGGTCATATCCATCTCGTCATCGTGATGGATATCATTCGCGCCGAACTCGACCGAAGGTGCGTGAAACTCTTCCATCTCGCCGTCTTCGTATGCATTCACTGGCAGCGGACTAACCATGGCGATTTTTCGAGTTTTCTGATCGCATTCCAATGGAGAAAGTGTGAACGACGAAACGGTCGTCGCTAGGATTGCTCGTTGCCGACGTACGCTTCTCGCGACGGACTCGGACGGTTTTTGTTTCGAGAAAGTCCAATCTGGAGAGCATCGAGAAATCGCGTCAGCCCTGAAGCTACCAATTCCTGCATTCCACGTATCCGATTATTGACGAGGGCCAATACGATCCCCAGTGGGATCGCCACAGCCAAACCCATCGCCGTGTGCTCAAGTGCCATTCGAATGTCGCCAGCAAGCTTCCCTGGATCGGCCTTTGTCGACTCTTCCAGATTTCGAAACGCACCAAGCATTCCGAGCACCGTACCGAATAATCCTAAAAGCGGTGCCGTCTTTACGCACGTCGCAATCCATGCCAAACGATTTTCAAGATCGGAAAGCACGTCTCGCTGGAAACGGTCCATGACGTACTGGCGGACTTTTTGGTAACCGAGTGCACGATTAGCTACTCCCAACTGGACCATGGTGGGAAGAGCCTTCGTATTCCCTTCGCAACTCGAAATCGCGGAATCAAACTCACCGTTTGCAATCGGGTTCAGCACCTTATCCAAAAACGCATCTTGGTCAGCTTCGGTCTTGAATCTCTTGGCCGATATTCGAGTCAGTACGACAACCGCACAGTAAAGTCCCCATAGAGCGACTGCTCCAATCACGAAATAGTCGAGCAGACCTAGGATTTCGAAGAGTTTGACCATGCTCCAACGCTTATGCCTGAGAAAAGTTTGATGGAAAAGGAACGTCTACATTTTTCGTATCCAGAAAACATGACGACGAATTGGCACTAGTATACACTACGATCATTGGACAAAAACATAGTCAGGGCGAATACTTAAAAACCAGTTTTGCCAGTAACGCTCGGCCTTCACGCGATCGGTCGGAGTCACCAAGCCTTCCTTCGGAAGGATGTAAGTCGTAAGCTGGCGACTCAAGATGCGGAGTGAGTTCTCCGCCAACCTCAAAACCTGTCCATCTTGCTCCCCTTCGCTAAGCGCAAAAATCAAGTCGGGAACGAAATCCAAATCGTCTCCGCGTCCCAACAGTTTCGCAGCCACCCGCCTCGCCCGTGCGTCGGGGCTGCGTAGCAATCTTGCAAACCGATTCAACTGCTCTTTTCTTTTCTTCGGATCCACATCCAGCGCCATTCGATCCGCGAGAAGCTTGTCTTCTGTCGTGCCTTCTTGATTGGTCTCCAAGAGCTTGATCGCGTCCTCAATCGATGTTACCTGTGATTTGTCCACCAACTTGCCATCGACGAATCCAACTTCCGCAACGTTGTTCAACCCGAATCCGCCAACACTATCTGCAGATTTAAGGTCCCCAATTGCCTTCTGGGTATTCCGGAGCAAGAACAAAATTGCAAAACAGGTAGACGATTCTGGGCCACCCGGGTCAAGGTCATCGGGTCCCCCCCAACTTCCATCAGCCCCTTGTTTTTTCTGAAATTCTGTAACGCCCTTGTTATACCAGTCAGGACTGGTTTCGCGTCTACCAATGAGAATTTCGACAAACGACTCGAAGCGTTCGCGACTATACATCCAATAGTAATACCAGTCGTGGCCACCTCGATGAAAGGGACGATTCGCAAGTAAACGGTTCGCGCTTTCAACGGCTTTTTGAAGTTCCTGTCGCGAGATGGATTTGGGGCCTTTGGATGCGTTCTTGTCCTGAACTGCAACTCGACGAAAGGCTGCCGGGATCGCAGGATCTTCTTCCTCCTCACCTTGCATCAATACGCTCGCTCCCGGACCTCGCAAGACTCCCAACGCGTCAGCCCCCACCAAAGTCCCGGAAAGACCCGCCGCCAACATCGAAAGACTAGCTGGGAATTCTGGAAGAGGAGGGACTTGGTAGCTCCATCCTCCATCGCTGTTCTGGACCTTGAGCAGCCATCGCGTCAGATTTTCGACGGCTTTGACCTCGACATCGACCTTCGCTTGCTTGAGGGTCCAAAAGGCGAGGGCAGCGTACTGAGCCTGAGAGACGTCGCCTTCGGTTCTGGAGTATTGGCCGGTTAGGTAGCCGTATCCCCCGCTCGGCTTCTGTGACGCTACTAAAAAATCGCGGGTCTGCTCGATGCTCTCCCGATATTTTTGAGGATCCAACGATGCCAGAAACATGGCCGCGACGGCTGCTTCATAGATGATCTTGTCGGACTTCATAACCGCAACGCTCCGCTCGCCAAGCAACTTAGCGAACTTTACTGCCCTAGGCGCGATCGCTTTTACCCTTGGATGGTCGTGGTCGTCCGTTGCCTTCAGGAACGTGTACGCGACAAACATGTCGTAGCCGATCCGCCCCGAGACGACAGCGTCGCTGCCGATCGCGCTTGTCTTCTCAAGATAATTCAGCCCTCGATCGATCAACTGTTTTACAACTTCGTGGTCCGCCGTGTACTTTTGACTGAACAATTCGTTCGAAGAAGCGACCAGCGTAATCGTAAAGGCAAGCCAACCGAGCATCTGATTCGGAGTTGCGATGCAGCCAAAACGGCTGCGCATCCGAGCGGCAAAGGGTGAACAGAAATTTGGCCGAGTCATTCAGAATGCTCTAATTCAAGGAAAATCCCACAAAACCACCTTCACAGGTCAGCCGAAAACCACTTCGCATATCGAACATTATGAACGAAACCAGCATCCGTGCGCAGGCTTTCTTCGAGTTCCATCGGGTTGAATTGACATTTCGACCAGCTTTCAATAGCATCTACGGAATCAAAGTACTTCACAAGGGTTCAGAACCCAATAAAAGGCTTTGGTTCTTGGCTGGATAGCTCAGTTGGTAGAGCAACGGACTGTAAA
>JANPLJ010001014.1:0-3381 GCA_031426475.1 Pirellulaceae bacterium
ACTGATGGAGCGGATTGCTATCGTGAGAATCAACATCGCGTTGGTTATGTTCCCCAGCGGGAAAGCGTCGATTGGGACTTTCCGATCAGCGCCGTCGACGTCGTTACGATGGGCCTGTATCGCGAGATTGGTTGGTGTCGCGGCGTTCGGCCAAAGCATAAAGAGGCTGCGCGCGAAGCGTTGCACCGAGTCGGAATCGCTGAGTTAGCGGATCGTCAGATTAGTCAGTTGTCTGGTGGGCAACAACAGCGAACGTTCTTGGCAAGAGCATTGGTTCAAGATGCCGATTTGTACTTGATGGACGAACCATTTGCGGCGGTGGATGCGGCGACCGAGAAAGCGATCGTTGCGATCCTTCGCGATATGAAATCAGCGGGTAAGACGGCGTTGGTGATTCATCATGACCTTCAAACGGTGCCTGAATACTTCGATTATGTGGTGCTTCTGAATATGCGAGTCGTAGCGTACGGTCCAACAGACGTCGTCTTTACGAATGAGAATTTACAAAAGACTTACGGCGGCCGTTTGACCTTGTTGGATCAAGCGACCGAAGCGATGCGGCGACGGGATAAATCGCTATGACGCACTGGAACTCAATTGCGTTCATGTTGACCGCCAAAATAGCGTCGCTGACCGATCGGTCGATCAACTGGCCGAGTTGGGAGCAGTGGTGGCGAGTCCTGTCGTTGGAGGATTACAATACTCGCGTCGTGATCTTGGCGACGACGATGCTTGGAATGGCAGCGGGGATCGTTGGGTCATTTACGCTCTTGCGTCGCCGAGCCTTGATGGGGGATGCTTTGAGTCATGCAACGCTTCCGGGGATCGGATTGGCGTTCCTATTGGGGCCGATTTTCGGATGGAATGGAAAGTCGTTGCCGGTCCTATTGCTCGGTGCGGCGATCAGCGGCATTCTTGGAATGATCGCGATTCTCGTTATTCGGAATGCAACGCGGATCAAAGAAGACGCTGCGCTCGGCATTGTCTTGAGTGTTTTTTTCGGTGGAGGAGTCGCAATACTGGGAATCGTTCAACAGACGACCACTGGCCATGCGGCAGGATTGGAGTCGTTCATTTATGGCAAGACAGCTTCGATCGTAGCCAACGATGCGTGGCTTATCGGCGCGACTGGTTTGATCGCGATCGTAGTTCTCGGATTGGTCTTCAAGGAGATGAAGCTGCTTTGCTTTGACCAAGGATATGCTGCGGCTCGCGGATTCCCGACTTTGGCATTGGATTGTGTGTTGATGGGGACAGTGGTGCTGGTCACCATCGTCGGTCTGCAAGCTGTCGGATTGGTATTGATGATTGCATTGCTGGTGATACCCGCAGCGGCAGCCCGCTTCTGGACGCTACGCATGCGAAGGATGGTGTGGATCGCAGGGTGTCTCGGAGCCGTAAGCTGCATGGTTGGGGCCGGCTTGAGTGGGATCTTTCCGAATCTTCCATCGGGAGCCATGATCGTGTTGACGGCCGCGATCTTGTTCGTGACCAGTATGTTGTTGGGGACTGCTCGAGGCGTCCTCATTCGCGCGGTTCGACGTCAGCAATTGAACCGTCGAATCGATCGGCAGCACGTGCTGAGAGGAATCTATGAATTGCTTGAGAAGCAAAGCGGCGATGGCGTATCAGGAGTCACTACGTCGACCGGGTCGGTGTTGGTCGCGGATCTACTTAAAATGCGCAGCTGGTCGATAAGGCGACTTGAACAGGAATTGCTTGCATGCGAACGTGAGGGATGGTTGATCCGTCGTCGATCGGATCACAGTGTCGTCTTGAATGCGATCGGCGTGCGTGAGGCGGAGCGGCTGACCCATGAACACCGTCTCTGGGAGCTCTATTTAATCCACTACGCGGACATCGCTCCTGGCCAGGTCGATCGTGACGCAGATACGATCGAACACGTGTTGGACCCGAGCATGATTGAACAGTTGGAAGGGCTATTAAACCGGTCTCGCGTACAAGCTGGCGTGGTAGCCAGTCCTCATGAATTCTCGCCTCAATCGCAGGTTGCCTTGATTTCGCCCTCGCAATCCGGAAACTGATGTCGATGCTGGGTATTGAACGATGGAATTGGGAATTGGATGGCTGGATCGTCGTCGCCGGTATTCTATGTGCGGTCGCTTCGTCGTTGCTCGGAAACTTTCTTGTCTTACGCAAAATGAGTTTGTTGGGCGACGCAATTAGTCACGCGGTGTTGCCAGGGCTTGCTGCTGCGTTCCTGATTACTGGCAGCCGAAATAGTCTTCCGATGTTCTTAGGAGCAGTCGTGGTGGGGATTCTGACGGCCGTTTTTACCGAATGGATTCGGCGGTTTGGTCAGGTCGACGAAGGGGCGTCGATGGGCGTCGTGTTTACGTCGCTCTTTGCGCTTGGATTGATCATCATTGTTCAAGCGGCTGATCATGTCGACCTGGATCCTGGATGCGTCTTGTATGGAGCCATCGAGTTGACTCCTTTGGATAGGGTTGTGTTGAGTGGCGTCGAAGTGCCTCGGGTCGTTGTAACGCTTGCCGTCGTACTGTTGCTGAATTTATGTTTCGTTTGGTGGTTTTACAAAGAATTGGTGATCACGTCGTTTGATCCAGGCTTGGCAGACACTTCTGGATATCGATCGATATGGCTGCACTATGCTTTGATGACCTTGGTTGCGATTACCGCGGTTGCCAGTTTCGAGAGCGTTGGCAATATCTTGGTCGTGGCCATGTTCGTGGTCCCTGCGGCCTCGGCCTCGCTATGGACTGATCGGTTGCCTCGAATGATTTCGATTAGTTGTTTGTTGGCTGCGCTGTCGGCGATTCTAGGCCATTGGGGAGCGATCGCGGTTCCCGGTTGGTTCGGCTACAAAAGTACGACAACGGCAGGAATGATGGCAGCGATGTCCGGCCTTCTTTTTCTGCTGACGTTGATCTTCGCTCCCAAGGATGGTCTGCTCTCCAAAACGATTCGACACCAACGGCTAGCGTGGAGCATTTTTGGCGACGATTTGTTGGCTTACCTGTATCGCAAAGAGGAACGGCAGATTGGTGGGGCGACTACCTCCAAGGAAATTCAGGAAACGCTGTTGTCCGGCCCATGGAAGACTTGGCTGATTGTGTTTTGGTATGAAACCCGAGGGCGAGTCGCACAGGTTGGCGAGTCGATTGCACTAACCGCAGAAGGACGCCAACGAGCTGTTGCCCTGGTCCGATCTCATCGATTATGGGAACAGTATCTAGTCGAGCAAGCAGGCTTGCCAAGCGATCGAATCCACGGCCAGGCAGAACGATTGGAACACTACACCGATAGAAGCGTTCGAGCTGAGTTGGAACGTGAAACGGAGTATCCAAACATCGACCCGCACGGTAGTCCCATCCCATCCGAGAGTAAAGAAGGATGAAC
>JANPLJ010001015.1:0-2771 GCA_031426475.1 Pirellulaceae bacterium
CGTTCTACTCCATCCAGCGATCGGCTCAGCATTCCACGATCATCGAAAAGAGCAAATGTGAGATACCGCTGCTGCATGCCACGAGGATCATTCTCCTTGTCGACCTCGGCCAGCAGTTCAAGGAGTCGCGGTACAGCTTTCGTAGCAGGAACACCGATGCTTGCCAGAGCTTCGGCGGCCTTAATACGCAGCCAAAGATCTTTTTCCTCCAACGACTTTTGTAGTTTCTCTACGGCTGGCGATCCGCGTTTGCGAAGTGCAATCAAGGCTTGGCAGGCACCATATCTCGATTCGATGGCAGAAGATTCAAGCATTTTCAACAGAGGGTTGATAGACGCCTCCTTTCGGCGCGCGAGTGCCATTGCCGCCCTCTCACGAACCACTGGCGACCAACTGCCGAGACACTTCAAAAGCTGATCTTCGTTGAGTTTATCATAAGCGCTGTTGCGGTCCTTATTGTCCCAGCCGCTCCCATCGCTGACGAGTGCTTGCGCGGCGGCAGCATCAAGTTGCGGCGCGACGCCTGCGCGTTTTCCTGTTAGTACGATTTTCTTCAGCGGCATTGCGTGGGCCAGCATATAAACGCCGGTGCAATCCCACCCCGCGTAGCTGTCTTCATCCAACTCGGGCGGGCCTTGGTGAAGAAACGTGCCGTCCCAGCGCCGCGCGAAGTCGAAGTACCAAGCGCCAAACTCCTGCATCCAAGCTCCGGTGGCATTCGGGCCAGACTGAGCAATGCCCGGCATAGCCCATAGGATATTGAAGAAATTGCCAGTGTGCCCGCAATCCCTCTCCGGTCCGTGAGAAGCGATGCTCATACAGGAGAAAAATTCCGCGCCGTTCGTTTCGCCGAGCATGTTGAACAACACCGCCGCCATTCCGCATTTGCCGTTGTCTTCGTGAGTCTCGATCCATGGGTGATGATCGCCATAAGGAATCGCTCCTTTGCCGATGTAGAATCGCACTAAGCGAGCACTGAGTTCGATCGCGCGATCCACCTCCGGGGCTTTCACGCCAGCTTCTCGCGCCATCACCAAAGAAATAGTCAGAGGTAGCCCGGGGGAATTCATCATCCCATAGCCGCCTAGGCGCCCGTCCGGAATTGCGAACCCATGGCCCCATGAGCCGACAGCACTTTGACCTCTAGCAGCTTCCAACGCGAGACGCCTCAGACCTGGAAGTACCGATTGGTCGCCGGTCGCCATCGCGTACTCGGAGAGCAGCATCATGACGTAGCCATAATACCAAGTTTGCAAACTGTCGTCCGAGTAGTTCGCGGCCCACTCGGCTTCCTTCTTGACCAGTGGTAGGTAATCGGGATCGCCACTGGCTAGCAAAGCGAGCGCATTGAGGGATCGTGGGATGGGATCCTGATTGGGAGCATCGCCGTACGACGGATCGGCAATACGGGCGGCGAGTGCCTTACACCCACGTTCGAGAATTCGCTTCGATTTTAAACAGTCATACGGCGCCGTGTCGCTGTAGCTTCCGAGCACCGGAAGTTCGAGTACGACATCGTCCGTCCTACCATTTCGCCAGCGGGTCAACAACAATTTGCCTGCGCCGGCTTCCGATTCAGCCGCAGTGATCGCTTTGCCTAGTTCGGTGCGAGGGTCGTATGAAAACGGCTTCCCGCCGACACCAAGAATGACGTCTCGGACACCCAAGACGCCATCAGCAGGAGAGCCGCTTGCCACTTTCGTAATGGAAATCTGCCGAGCGTCAGAGGTCACCAACTTGTCGCAAAACATCCATCCTCGCAGGCCCGTAGGGCCGAGGTTCCAATCGTGTTTGGCACCCTTGGGAATGGCAACGCCTTTGGTGAAATCGGGGATTGAGATCGCTTGACCTTCACCGTCGGCAAAACTTGACCCTTGGGCGACGAGCATAATTGCCAGTGAAAGGGCAACGAAAATGATTTGCATTAGGACTCTCGAATTGGAAATGGGATGCGGTCAATCCAGAATTGATTCGTGCCATCGCGAGAGGACTCTCCAATTAAACTGACACGAAACAAATGCAATTATGGCAGGAGAATGTGAAAAAGAACGCATACGCTCGCCCACATTCCTTTGCCCTCATTCCTTTGACTTATTTACGGTGCTTAAGTTCCGCCATCGCCTCGGCCAAACCTTTACCGATGCCACCAAGAATCTTTGCTGAGCCGAGATAGTGGAACTCAAGATTGGAGATACCCTTTTCGAGCACCATTCGCTCGCGCTCTGTGAGCCCTTCGGTGCGCATTTTCTCTTGCAGCGCCCTTTCCTCAGCAGGTTTCATTTTGCCATCCGTTGTAAGCTTCTTCGCCTTCTGTTTGATTTCATTCTCCTTCGCCTTTGCAAGGGTCAGCTCGCTGTCCCAATACTTCTCTGCTAGGACTGCTGCGACATTGCCATGGAACTCCGGCAGCTTTGCGGGTGCAGCCATCGCAGCGCGGAAATTATCGTGCGTTGGCTTATAGCGTTGCTGATCGGGACCATATTCTGAAGTCGGTCCACCAACACCGAGCACGCCGATGACAAACGGGAGTTTCGGCGCGTTCAAATCGTTTCGAACGTCGCGGATAAAATGAGCCATCGCTTCACTGTACGCATCATAGCCGCCGACCTTATCACGATTCGGATAGGTGCCTGAGTCGACCATGTCGTTCCAGCCTTGGAACCAAACAAAGCCAGCTAGTTCGTAGCCCTGCGAGGCATCGTAACTTGGCACCACTCTCTTGATATCAGCGAGAACACTTTTCACATGCTCAACCATTAAGCGATAGTAAA
>JANPLJ010001016.1:0-3156 GCA_031426475.1 Pirellulaceae bacterium
TAGCAAGTTTCGCAATTCCGTCTTGCAGTTCTTTTTCAGTTAAGAGGATTTTCACGATTTTGGTTGGAGTGAAGTGCCGAGGCTCGGGATGATTCGAATTCGCATTATCTTGACGGCTAGCGAACTTTGCCGCAATCATAGCGCTTCGCTCAAATTTCGCGAGTAGCTGAAGTCATCAAACTTCGGAAGAATCGCATTGATTACTGATTCTCGAACATCATCCGAGTTCGGACGAATCTCGGCTCCTCGTGCGATTGAACGTCGGCTGTTCGATGCTGGTGACGGAACTTTCTTTCAACAAGAACCCGAGCTTCACCCGCTCTGCGAACGATTTCTTCTAGCAGGTCGCGAAGCGGGGTATGTCCAATTGCGAGATCACGGATTGGAAGCCGCGAACGGGGTCTGTCGGTACCGACGAACGCAGCGACTTGGACGCCGTCAAACCACTTTTTCAGTCTTCCTCGAATCGACGTCCGTGAAAATTGTCGAGAATGCATCGGTCGATCAAGTGTTATTGGACGACCAAACAGCAACGGGCGTCAGGGTGCAAATTGGCAACGAATCGATTGACTTGCTCGCGAGAAAGGGGGTCATTCTTACGGCCGGAGCGATTCACTCACCGCTTATCTTGCAAGCAAGCGGAATCGGTCCAGCGGAAGTCCTCCGTAGAGCTGGTTTGGACAGGACGGTTCTCGTTGAGCAGGTCGGCGAGAACCTTCAAGACCATTTGGTTTTTCCACTGATTTACGGTGCCCGCGAAGTCGAGTCCATGGTTCCCATGGACGATCCATTCGCTCGTATCGAATACGCCAAGCATCGGACTGGTCCGTTGGCATCCAACATTGCCGAAGTTGGCGGCTTTTCATCGTTTCAAAGTACGCCGGGAACAGTCTCCGCTCCCGATATCCAATGGCACTTTACGCCGACCCATTACCTCGAATACCCAACACGAAAGGATCCTCGTTGTCTGGATGCCGTTCGGGCATGATCGTGCCAGGGGAAAAAAACGTGTCTTCCGCTCGACTGGAAGCCTCCATTCGCGCGTATTCGACGACAATCTATCATCCAATTGGAACATGCGCTATGGGAATGGAAGGCCAGTCGGTCGTTGATCCGCGGCTGCGTGTCTACGGTGTCGAGAAACTGTATGTTTCCGATGCTTCCGTGATCCCTTACTTGCCTAGCGCCAACCCGCAAGCGATTGTTATGATGATCGCTTACAAGCTAGCTAGCGATTTGTCACGCTGAAACCAAACGACTCAGCAGCCGAAGTTGTAAAACTTCGAACGAATCGCAGACGACGTATTTTATTGAGCTTCATCCGAATTCTTACGAATCCGGCTACCTGTAACCTAAACTTATGAATACTTTTTCCATCATTCTGGCCGTTGGACCATTGGCGGTCTACTGTATTGTTTTGGGGCTGATCCATTTGCGGCGACGGCCCAAAGTCGTTTCTGGCGGCCGCGATCTTGCTTGCCTTGGGCTTGCGATGATCGGCTTGTTTTTGATTGGTCCCGCCGAGTTGTTCTTCCCTCAAGCGGCGTTCAATCTGTTCGGAGCCAGCGTCTGGATCGCCTTGATCATCCTCTACTTGTTCCTGTTGCTATTCTCCATTCTCAACACACGTCCAAGATTGATTGTGTTCGGGTTGGATGTCGACTCGCTAACGTTGCATGTCGATCAAGTTCTACAGCAACTGGACCCTGGAACAAAATGGTTGAACCATAGTTTTGACGCCCCTGGGCTTGGAATCCATGGGATTATCGAGCCGGCTGGAGTGGGGCAGGTGAGTCATGCAATCGCCACGAAATTCGAGCAGAACGCATTAGGTTGGTTGGCGTTGGGACGCGCCTTGTCAAGGCGACTCAACAGCGTTCAGGTCGAGCCGCGCGTTGCAGGATATCGTTGGATCGTGGCCGGCGCGGGGCTTTTGAGCATTATCGGATATACGCTTGCGAACAACTCAGCCGCAATTTCAAACGGAATCAGCGATATGCTGCGAAACTAACGACACGTCTCGCTGATCGCCGGCAAGTCGACGCTAGCGACGCTCGTTCCCAGGCTCCAGCCGGCAGAGCCTGGGAACCAGAGGCTGGCAATAAGCGAGAAGTTTCAAATCAGATGCTATTTCCGAAGAGTTTCGCGACTCGGAAACCGCGACCACTGTTCACAGCCGAAATCCACCTAAATGGGTGGCTTTCTATATCGAGTAATGCTAGCGTTGGTTTTTAATCCCTTTTTTTAAGTTGTTTGATACCGGTCATTTAGGGGAGACGCGACGGCCATCGCGCTGTTTTGCTGGTTGACAGTCATCCCTATTTCACCAGATTAGCCATCTTGTCGTTGCGATGGCATGGATGAAGCTATCGCCCGAAAGATGGATCTGTTTGTTTCTAGTTTTTGAAAGGGAGTGTACACATGCGTAAAGTTGCATGTTGTCTGTTGATGTTGGGCGTTTCTTTGGCGGCGTCGGTGAACGACGCGAAGGCCAATGATACCTACCTAGCGCAACAAAAGTCGACTCAGCAAGCTAGCCAAGGTCGGATGCGTCACGTCGGTGGCTCGTTCGGATCAGGACGCTACGAAGGAGTTGGCTTCTCTAGTCGATCTGCTGATGAGGCAATTCGAAGCGCCTGCTATTGGGGCAAGAAGACTCCGGTTGGAATCGGAGTTGCCCGAGGCGCGAACGGTTGGTATGCAACCGTCCTCTATCGATAGTCGCCGAATCGCGTGTCGACAGGCACGCTGGTAAGTGCGACATGCCCACCCCATTCAAAGCAGCGGGCAATACGCCCGCTGCTTGATTCGAACGTGGCTTAGGCTCAGTCCCAACGGGACGGCGCTATGTCAGCCCAGGGTGGAGCGCAAAGGCGAAGCCTTGAAGCGTAACCCTGGGTCGTGATGTCAAGTCGGACCTTGAGTCCCAACGGGACGGCCCTAGATTCTCCATCCTTCGTTAGGGCCGCCCCATTCGGGGCTTTTGCGAAAGGTGGCGAAGGTTCCCCTGGGTTGCGCTTCGCCGCGTTGCGGCTACGCTCCACCCTGGGCTAACATAGGGCCGTCCCGTTGGGACTCACGCGATCAGCTTCGCACTTCAGCGAAAGCGAAGGGTTTCAGTGAAACCTGTAGGGTATAGAACGACTGGAAGCCAAT
>JANPLJ010001017.1:0-3433 GCA_031426475.1 Pirellulaceae bacterium
AGAGCCAATCGCGTTATCGCCTAAGAAAAGACTTATCGAGGCACGTAGATTGCTAGTGGAGATTGCTAGTAGCGATTACTGTTGTGAAGCGTGTATCGAAGGCGTAGAAGGGCTCTCGTCAGACGTCGATCGTTCGTTGCCACCTTCGTGCTGGGTGTGCGCGGTCAGCGTCAATAAGGCCAATCAACCAACGAACACGCAGTCGCTAATTCATCCACCGCCGTGGCGACGGTGACTACATTAAAACCCTAACGCGAATTTTAGGAATGATCTTTATGACACGTCCATGCGAGACGCAACGATTGTCGGCAGCGCAAAATGCCGGAAATATTTATGTTTTGGACACACGACGGGATGTTACTCTTTTTGCGTGGGGAACGCCGGGGGAAGAACCTGACTATCGACCGGTCAGCCCCGATCCCGATATCCCAGCGCCACGCCATCCGGCTCCTGATCTACCCGATCCTGGGGACCCACCCAACTTACCGTCCCCTATGACAGATCCTCCGCCGAGCGAGCCCGCGCCGACGCCTCCGATGCAGCCGCCAGTCAAATGGTATAGACTTAATTCATTCTCTGAAGTCCGGCTTTTACCAGTAGCCGACCCGCGTTGACGGATTGTTGCCACACGTGATTCCAGTAAGATTCGTCTCTGTATTCGCGAAGGCAGCGAAGATACTTTAGACGCTCCGCTGGCCCTAGAACGTTTACGATGGCCGAGATCAGTCCTTCCTCGACGTTATATTTTTTCTCCTCCAATAAGCAGACAGGGACTATCTGTGACAGTTCCACTTGAAGTTCAAAGGCCACGGCGTCCATCGCCTCGCGAATGTGCTGAGCTTTAATACTATCCGGCTCATTCAAATTGAACGGCGGGCTCCACTCGCGATAGGGCCGCAACTGGTCGATATGCGTTAGCGCGATCACCAACGGTGGAAATTGGCGATCTGGATTGCGTTGAAAGTTTAGTCGGACTTCGTCGAGCAGTCGACGATCTGAAGCGCGAGCAGCTGTTAGGGCAGAACTAACGAGAATGATCAAGTCGCAGGTTTGAACCTCTTTCTGTAATCGATTCATGGTATCGGTTGTCTGAGCGGCTTCTTCGTAACCTACGGTATCGAGTATGATGGCTCGTCGGAGTTCATCGCGTTCCAGCACGTAAGCGTCTAGGCCTTTCGTGCGCGGGACGACATCGACCGCCGCGCGTGTTTCTCCGAAAATCGCGTTAATGAGACTCGATTTCCCTGCCTTGACCTGTCCCACTACCAGAATTCGCAGTGGCTCTCCCTCTGCACTCTGCGTACGATCTCGTTCCGCATCGATCGCCGCTCGAGTTCGCTTCGTGGTATAAGCTTTCGACTCGACACCGCGCAGTACCAGTTGTCCGCTGTACAATTCGATGGCATAGTACCCCGTCTTCTTGATGGCGAACTCCAGCGCCCACCGCTTTGTTTCCGCCGTCGAGGCGCTTAGCATCTGTTCTTGCCCTAGTACCGAAAGCTCTCGAGCGAATGCTGTCGAAGGGTTGATCACGAGTGCAATCACCCGGTATATGCGATAGATCGATGGAGCCAGCCTGAAAAGGCGTTTAAGCCTGACCAAATCGTTGACAGTTAAAATATGCGAGCCCGGTATGTTCGCCGAACATGCCACTCGTAGATCAAACGCAACAAGTTCTAAAATTCGAAGTAGATGCGGCACGGGCATTTCGAGGGAAGGACTTTTCGAACGAGGATGGAAATGCTTCGCAACCGTTTCCACGACTTCTTTGCCTAACGCGAGTAGCGGCTCGGGACGATCGAGCGAGACTTGGGCAAGCTCTTTCCGCCGCGATATTTCCTCGACTTTTGCCCATGCGTTTCTCGCTTGAGGAGACCAATCCTGGGAAGGGCCTGTCGAAGAATAGCTTTCCAAGGGATTGTACTTACAAAGCCGTCGCATCAAGATCCAGGTGGTTAGTGAGATCAATGCGGCAACAAACATCCACCATATCAACCATTCGTTGAGGTACAGCCACCATAGGCCAGCCGCTCCCACCAACAGATAGGGGAGGGAGGCTGCGACAGCCCAGAGAAGCCAATATATCTTCACGCTCATGGCATTTCCTGGGGCTTCTTGCGAACAGCTTGCCGATAAGTACTCAGTCGATTGTGCCCTTCGAGAAAATGCGTTTCATATATTTTTTGAAACGCTGCCTTGTCAGGAAGATCTCCATCGCGGATTTGGCTGAAATAGACGCACAGCGTCAAACCAATTGCATAGGTGCTGGCTGAAGCATAGGCCGCTGCAATGGCCGAACCGTAGCCGGGAATAAACTTGAGCAATTCTCTCGCACCCAAGCGCCCGACATAACCTAAGCCTAAAGTACTAAGAACTTCCGCAATCTGCGTTCTGTTCAGTTCTTGGTGATAGATCGAAGCGATCGCATGGAACATTTTCGCTTGAATCGCCATGACGAGCGGTACGTCGACCATGGGCACAGGAAAGGTCGCCGCCGCGCCTGCCATGATCGAATAGGACAAGATGTGCGGGTGTGCGGTGCGCAGATGAGCGTCGCGAAGGTTCTTGCGTGTTTGAGTGTTATGTTGCAACATGCCGCGGAGGCCTAACGGCAGCAACTCTTCAATAGCGTTCCATAACGCCTCAAGCCCGTAGTCAACATTCTCGTATCCATCCTCAGCCAGTGTAAAATCGACGGGAACAAACTTGGCATCAATACCAGCTTTCAAGAACATTTCGCGTTGCGAGAGCAACGACCTCGCAAGATTTTCCGGAACGCTTCGAGGAAAGAAGGACTCGCCGTAAGGATAAGGTTCGATATGCTGCTGCTCTTGCGATGGGTATCCTTCGTGAAGCGTGGTCTGCACAACTAATACGGGCCAATGGGGGCGTACGCATAGAATGGATTTGAGTGCCTTCATAACCGGTTGTTGAGCATGATCCAGCGCCTTAATGATGACGATCAACAAATGCGCCTGATCCTGAAACATCGCAATATCTTCAGCCGGATCGTAGTTGACTTCACCAAGACCACGTGTGTCAAGAAATCGAACGATGCAGTCGTCTTCTCCTGGGAAGGAATACACGGTTGCAGTCTTGGTGCATGCGCGAATGCCGTTACCGATTTCGGCACGTGTGTTTTCCGTCAACGCTCGGATGAGGGACGTTTTTCCCGACTGAGCCTTTCCCAGCAGCCAAAACACTGGCACTGGCAAATCTCGTCGAATTCGCTGGAGACTACTTTCCAATTCCGCAGAATTTACCTTCGGAAATGCGAACTTTTCCCAAACCGACTTCCAAAGATCACTTGGTGCTCTCATGAATTGGATATGTCTAAATGCTTTCTGACCGACGTTTAAAGAACGTGTTCCCATTTGACGACGACGCTGCAATCATCATAGCAGGCTGAAGCACGGTGCATGCCATCCGGTCG
>JANPLJ010001018.1:0-2427 GCA_031426475.1 Pirellulaceae bacterium
TTGCAATCAAGATCATAGGATCCGCGGAGTTCGATATTGCATCCTTTCGGCCAGCCGCAATCTCCTTGCGAGCGTTCACGTCGATGAGCTTCGTTCCCGCGATGATCTCGACAGCACGATCGCGAGGGCTTTTTCCATCCAGCAGAGCAAGAACCAGCGGATCATCCCCACCACGATCCTCCATGAAACGAGCGAGCTCATCGGCTAATTGAATCCGTTCCAAATCATCGTAGATCGGAGCAGGCGAGTAGAGTTCTTGCTCGAGCGATTCCCGATTGCTGTCTCGGAATTCTCGCAAGCGTTCGCTGCTGGGCAATTGGTCCTCCGCAGCCATCAAGACCAAGGTTTCAGCGATGCCGTACAATCGAGTCTTCAGCGATCCGGACTTGCCAACCAAAGCTTTTCGCCGTACGACGACGTCTTCGATCGCGGGCCAGGCCTCAGCCATCGAAGAATGAGCTGCATTCGCACTCAACTGCTTAATCATGTCTGCTTCCGCAGTGCGTTTCGACGCAATAAATGCTGAATCTTGAAGGCCTTGCAGCATACCGCCGTACGCTTTACGCGAATTCTGAACACCGAACAGATCGTCGCGAGAACGCCGCACAGCTTCTGGACCAGCCAAGCCATACTGTTGCAAGAGATTCTCTTTGCGACGCAACAAGTTTAGCATTCGAGGCATTGCTATATCGCGCTGGTAAGATAGCGCTGCCGTCGTATAGATTCGACGGGTACGACCTGGATTGCCCGACACAAAAATTAAATCGCCGTCCGTGGCGCCTTGCGGCTCCGTCCTAAGATGATGAGTGATCTTAGCGGGTTCGCCATTCTCGTAAACACGAAACAGCGTCACATCCAAACAATATCGGGGATACTCAAAGTTATCGGCGTCACCACCGAAGAAAGCAGCGCCTGCTTCAGGCGCCCATACCAACCGAACATCGGTGTACTTCTTGTACCGATACAAGTGGTACCGACCTCCACCGAACAGCGTTACAATGTCGGATCGTAAGCCCGTTTTGTCAAGCGATGCTTTTTCGATTTCTGACATCTTTGCTTGTCGAGCCTTTGCCGCTTGACTTGCATTCATATCTTTCGTAATGGCGCTGTTGACCGCTTGCGTAACATCTTCGATCGATACCAATTGATTGAGCTCAAGATCAGGCGCAGGTATCTCATCGCCAATTGTCTTTGCAAGGAAACCATCTTCGTTATAGTTATGCTCGGCAGTGGATAATTTGTAGAGCGTATCGGAAGCTACGTGATGGTTGGTCAGTACAAGACCATTCGACGATACAAACGAAGCCGAACCTCCAGAATTGAAACGAACGGATGAGAGCATCAGATGTTCAGTCCATTCCGGCGTTGCCGTAAATCCATGCTTCGCGGCAAGCTGTTTACTCGGCAATTGATTGAATAACCACATGCCTTCATCGCCAAAGCACGCAGCGACAACGAAGAACATCGAGCAGATGCCCGCCAAGAATCTTGAAAGCTCCATTCTCGCGGTGAATCCCCAGATACTCTCGGTCGAGTTCGAGATCGAAGTGAATGCCGAGAACGCAAAGGAGTCGTGGATTTGCATGAATTTACTCGTTTTCCTGGGATATCGCCTTACTAGGCACATGGACAACGCCACGAAACTTGGTCGCGAGCTTGCTGCTGAAATGGTCACCGAGCAGGCCGCAATTGGCAAGTAGGCGAACGATAAAAATCGCGACACACAGCTCATGTGAAACCCTTCCATCGACCACTTCATCGAATGGATTGCAATGATTGGGCCGGTTGTCCTTTGCTAGCCAAAACAATCATCGTGAAGTTAATATTTTTTATCAAGCAAGCAAGCTATGCGAGCCGAGGAACAGGGTGGTGACGTCTGCTCCCATCTTGACTTCCTCCCACGATTTCCCTCGGAGCCTCTCTCGTGACGCTGTCGCTTACTGATAACTCTGGTTTGTCCACCCAGTCATCTGATTTTGCAAACGTGATTCCACTGCTTCATCGCGTCGACTCGGCGATTCAAAAAAGCCCCCATCTCAATGGCAGGCATTTGGTCCTCGAAACCCGCGCCGGTTCGGTCGTTCTTCGCGGAACCGTCGATTCGTTCTTCGAAAAACAAATGGCTCAAGAGGCTCTGCGTTCAGTCGAAGGAATTACGGAGATCCACAATCAACTCGAAGTCGCGTACGGCAAACGCAAGTAGCTTTGGGCACGGCTAGCCGATCGACTTGATCAGTCTTAGAACATCGAAGCAAGTTCGCAAGCGATTTTCAACACACGAAGTCGCAGTAAGCGTTGAAGGTTTCGAGTTGAGATCTCAGATCTTGAAGCCATAGGCTATTGAGTGGTCGGCGGCGATTCAGTGTTCGGCAGCTATTGTGTGTTCCGCGATCACGTTGCCCAAGTTGGATTCAACGCCCCAAATTC
>JANPLJ010001019.1:0-1158 GCA_031426475.1 Pirellulaceae bacterium
GACCGATGAAGGCCTCGCCTATTATGAAAGCTTGGGCAAGCCCCTCAGGCTTCGGCTGGACGGCGTACTCAAAGCGAACGCCCCACTGAGAACCATTACCCAGCAAACGTTCGTATTGAGGTAGGTCTTCAGGTGTGGATATCACCAAGATTTCCCGTATATGGCCCAGCATCAAAACGGAAATCGGATAGTAAACCATCGGCTTGTCATAGATCGGCAAGAGTTGCTTGCTGACAGCCCTGGTTACCGGATAAAGACGCGTCCCCGAACCACCTGCCAAGACAATACCTTTACGATTCGTTTCAAGCGTCATTTTAAATATTGCTTCGCTGAATTTGCACTTGAATTAGTATCCAACCCCTGTCGCATCAATTTGTATTCACCTGAGAGAATCTGCTCCCACCATGCGCGATTTTCCAAGTACCATTCAACGGTACTTCTGAAACCAGATAGTCGGTCCTGTTTCGGCGACCAACCAAGTTCCGTTTGAATCTTCGAGGCATCAATGGCGTAGCGAAGGTCATGGCCCGGTCGATCTCTCACAAATTCAATCTGATTCGCATAGCCGACCCCATCGCGTCGCGGTCGCATCTCGTCGAGTATCGCGCACAACTCATTCACAAGATCGATATTCCGAAGCTCATTGTTGCCGCCGATGTTATAGGTTTCACCAGGAACTCCGCGTTGCAAAACAGTTTGCAATGCTTCGCAGTGATCCACCACGTACAACCAGTCGCGAATATTTTCGCCCTTACCATAAACGGGAAGCGATTCACCGCGAAGGGCTCTCAGAATTACAACCGGAATAAGTTTTTCGGGAAACTGATAAGGACCGTAGTTGTTTGAGCAGTTGGTGACGAGAACCGGTAAGCCGTACGTATGGTACCAAGCCCTTGCCAAATGATCCGACGAGGCTTTCGTCGCCGAATAAGGTGAATGAGGATCGTAGGCCGTGTCTTCGGTAAACAATCCTTCGGCACCCAGAGAACCATAAACTTCATCGGTAGAGACGTGCAGAAATCGAAACCCGCGTTTGGCATCCTCGCCGAGTCCTTGCCAGTACTCCAGGGAGGCCTGCAACAGATTCAACGTACCAACGATATTGGTTTCGACAAACGCTCGAGGTCCATCGATCGAACGATCGACATGGCTCTCGGC
>JANPLJ010001020.1:0-12559 GCA_031426475.1 Pirellulaceae bacterium
CCTCGAACGACCATCGCCATCGCGTTCCAGCGTATCACGCTCTTGATCCGTCGTTCGATTTCGCGATTCCCTGGATAGGCTGGCTGCTTACTTACTGGAATCGTGTTGATGTACGGAGTCGTCGTCTCGATCGGGATCTCAACCCCTTCCTGACGAGCGCGATTCTCAAGCGCTTTCACAATGTAGCGAACGCGTTCCGGACCTTTACTCTTTAAAACGTAGTCGAGCGAACCAAGCCATTCGCTGGTCTCCGCGGGATCAACATCCAGAGGAGCTTCGACCTGACCCGAAGCCGCCATGACGGACGGGTCAACCTCGCCGAGAATTTTCGCATCAGACATGCAGCAATCACCTTGAAAAAGCTAAGTTTCCGCTAATGTTCAACAGACATTGTCGCGAAATTGCCTCTCCACGTAAAGGACAAGGTCCAACGATATGACACGTGCCACCATCTTGAGCAATCGAAACTTGCCGTCCGCTAATTGGCGATAATGCAAAGAATCCGACACTTCGCAACAAGTATCAGCTTTTCTAATTCTGAATCACAACAGAAATGCTATCGCTTCGACGGGCGTAGATTCTAAAGTAGCCGTATTCGTAAGAATTCGGACGAAACTCGATAAACCATGTCGGAAGCGATGCGTGCGAAGTCTGACGACTTCGGCTACTGTGTCGGAACCGTCCGAAGTCTGACGACTTCGGCTACGTTGTTGATTTCGACGTCGGTCACCGTGTCGATTTCGACGTCGGTTACGGTGAATCTGGATTCATAAATTCTTTGGGGAGTTTCCGATCGGTCCCTTCGATGCCGCGCCGGGTGGTAAAGATGATATTAGCTTTCCCGTTTTCCTCAGACAGAATCCAGACGACAGCTTGCTTGACTTCGCCAAGAGAGTTCACTGTTCGATCAGGATTGACTCTGGCTGCAAGGTCCGTCAACAAGTTCCGAAGAGGCTGGTCCTTGAAACGAAAGTCTCGAATCTGCTGATTTCGTGTGACGCTAGCCAATTCAAAGGACTTCCCGTCGATCGATAATGCGATGGGCGGATTTCCAGTGGGCAGTGACCGGTTCACTTCTTCCGTAATGAGTGCCAAGGCGGAATCGAGCGGTTCCTGCTCGAAGTTAATACTGACCGGGTGCGCGAGCAGATTATCTCCTGTCAACATTGGTTGTGCCGGCGTCTGAGCTACATTCGTCGAACTTGTCGATGTTCCCGCCGGCATTGTAAGAGACAACCACGTAGCGATCGTCATGTTTGCCGAAGCCATCGAAGGAAGATAGAAATTTGAAATCGCCTGGTTGTTCTCGACACCGAAGCGTTGATATCGACCCAGCGAACGCAGCATCTGCGGAAACCTGGCAGCAATGGCGCGCCAATACGGACTCGCTGGCGATGCAACCAATTCCGCTTCCATGGCATCGGCGATCGACTTCATGCGGGTCTGAAGGTCCTTGAGAAATCGCACCGCATCGTCGCCATTCTGTCCCACGATGCGCAATTCGCCATACCACTGAGGCTCGAGCGACGTTGTAATCAATAGTGCCTGTGTCTTCTCGTCGAACATCGCTTTGCACAGCGATTGGACACGAGGAGAAATCGAGGGCAACACGTTGCGAGCATCGGAAAAGAAGAAGCCTGTTGTGAGCAATAGGCTAAAATCGGATTGCGCGTCGCTGAGTTGCCACAACTGTTCCATCTGGCGACGCAGCGGAGCACCTCCGTCCATCTCTGCTAACTCACGAATTAATCCAGCAGGTCCCATGGTCATGGCTTGCTTGTGCGACTCACTAACGTCTTCGGGGGGACTGAGATAGATCGCTTGCTCGCCAATGACGAGGATCGATCGTTGGTTAGCCAAAACTTGTACCGTTGCCCCCGACATTTTTTCTTGAAGCTTGGTAAACGAAGTCGGCTCTTCTAGCGAAGCCCGATAGGCCAGCACTGGCCATCCATCGGTGCGACCGCCGTAAAGTCCAATCGTTAGTTCCCGAATGGCTTCCAGCGGTATGCCACAGACTTTTCCTATCGGATTCCATAGGGTGTCGATCGAAGATGCAAGGGACTGAACGATCGCCTGCCCTGATGGACTCGACAACCACGTCTTCGGTCGAACAAAAATGAATCCCTGGGCGCCGGGCGGAAGCATCGCGAGCGAATATGGCTGGCTTGCCCGCGGAGGAACCCAAGGTATCGAATCGTCACCTTTGGAAATCATATATTCGTCTTCGATGGGATCGACCACTCTCGCGCGAGTCGCCGAAGCAGGTGTGGATGAGCCACCGGAAGTGTTCGAAACTGCTTGTCCAGCACCGCTGTTTTGTCCCGCGTTCCCGTTCGCGACGGTTGGTATCGTAGCGACAATTTCATTTGGCTTTGCATCGCCTCCGCTCCATGTCAGGATACCGACAAGCCCTGCAAGCAAGGCAATGCATCCTCCCAGCATCGCCGGTATCAGCCAAACCGGTCGCCCTTTCTTTTTGCTCGGCCGACGAACAGTAGAGCGAGCCGCGCCGGCCTTTGCGGCAGGTTTCGTTGGTTTTAAAAGACTAGCCGAAGCAACCGAATCGACTTTCTCAGGAATCGCAACGGCCTGCTGAACAATCTCTGGCTGAGCAATCGGTGGCTGAGTAATTGTTGGCTGAGTAATTGTTGGCTGAGCAATTGTTGGCTGAGCAATTGCTGGCGAGGCATCGATCGGCGGCGCTGCATCGGAGACGATTGGCGGGGCATCGGAGACGATTGGCGGAGCGACCTCGGAGACGACTTCTTCGACAGAAGTCTTTTTTTCTTCATAGCGAGGCCGCGCGTTAGGATCATTGGTTGCTGTTGCCGGCTTTTGAACAGCCGTCGTGACGGGCTGTGTCGACTGTTCCGACGGAGGCGATACGGGAGTACTCGGAGATGATGGCTTCCGTTCCGTCGCCGTCGTCGACTGCAAGGTCGGCATTGATACTGGATTCGCTTTCAACGACGGCTTGGCAGGAACAACGCTAGGTTTCGGTTGTATCGGCGCTGGTTCGCGAGCTACTGGAACAGATGAAACGGAGGGTTGAGCGATAGATGGCAACGTTGGCACACGTTGCGAGCGTAGGGCATCCAAAGCAATCATCAGTTGTTCGCCAGTGGCAAACCGACTGCTTGGATTCTTTGCGAGCATGTGCTCCAGGCATTTCTTTTGCCCTTCAGTAAGATCTGCATCTTTCGGAACAACCAATGGAACTTTACAAGCCGCAGCTGGCACTAGATCCAACGCCACATCCGCATACGGCGGCATCCCCGATAACAATTCCCACCACAAACAGCCAAGCGAATAGACGTCGGTTGCATACGTCGGACACTGCCCCGGCGCGGTAAACTCGGGAGCCGCGTATCGCACTCGAAACTCTCGATCAGCAACGACACCTATCGAGGAAGGAACGACGGAACCCAGCGGCGTTGTGGGCGGATAGAAAGGATCTCGCAGCAAAGTGATTTCGTCTTTCCCATCCCACCATACTTGATCGATTCCAATCCATCCGTGAACGAGCCCCGCTCGATGCAACGCCGAAAGGGCATCCGCCATTTTCTGAACCAGCTTCATTGCAATGGGGGTCGGTAAAATACGGTTCGCATGCGAACTTAGAATATTTCGCAACGGTTGGCCATCCGCTGGCGTCGCCGCGACCATCAAATACCCATCCGCCATTGCCGGAGGGGAAAGACTTTGCAAGCCAGTTGATCGTACTGTTGCGTGTTGCCTTGCAAGCTTTAAGCTTGGCGGATGACGATCGAGATCGGGAGCTTTTAGGCGAGCATCGGAAATCGCGAACAGCCAACGCACGATATTGCTTGACGTATCGATTGCTTCATACCAATCGCAAAGAGCCGGCGACTTCAACGGTGTTAGTAGGCGATGTCGACCGATCGTGAGTCGTTGCGTACTATTGCTGAGCAAAGCATTCGCTTGATATGGCGTTAGGCGCCCCTGTTGTACTAACTGAGCCAAAAGCGATGAAGGATTTTCGAGTGCTGCACTACCCGCCGCGGACAAAATCTCAGCCGCCCATTGCCGACAATCCGTTGTAGAAGCAATACCGTTATCTTGTAATGCTTGCCAAATTTGAACAGTACTCAAGCTCATTCCGCAATTTTGCCTTCAAATCCTAAGGACCAATCGAGATCGTCATGCTATCATAATTCATAATCCAAACGGTTTGTTACGAGTTTAACCGCCGTAATTTTCTCTCCACGACACGCATAAAAGCCTTCATGATGCGAGCCTCTGAAGCCACTGAATTTTATTTCAATCAAGCAGCCGACCAGCTCAAGATGCCCGAGTGGACACGAAAATTGCTACTCGCTCCGAAGCGTGAAGTATCCGTCCAGGTCGCATTTGAGAGAGATAACGGCCAGGTAGAAACGCTGGTTGGCTACCGCGTGCAACATGATAATGCTCGCGGTCCGATGAAAGGCGGCCTACGATACCATCCCGGGGTCGACCTGGACGAAGTTCGGTCGTTGGCTTCGCTCATGACTTGGAAGACAGCTGTTGTCGATCTTCCGTATGGTGGTGCAAAAGGTGGAATCGCTGTGGATCCGAAGGCCTATTCGCGGAAAGAGATCGAACGGATGACGCGTGTCTTCGTCGACCAAATCCACGATATTGTTGGCCCAGATACCGATATCCCCGCACCTGACATGGGAACGAACCACGAAGTCATGTCCTGGTTCCGAAATCAATGGGAAAAATATCATGGGTTCAATCCGGCTGTTATCACGGGAAAACCTGTCGAAGAATACGGCGCCAAGGGGCGCGAAGAAGCGACCGGACGAGGCGTAGGAATCGTCGCTGTCAAACTGCTCAAACGTTTGGGCTGCCAACCAGAAACGACTAAGGTCGCAATCCAAGGATTTGGAAACGTTGGTTCGCATGCCGCGAAATTCCTTTCGGAAGCCACTTTCCCGATTGTCGCCGTCAGCGATGTGAGTGCAGCCTATTACGATCCAAAAGGACTCAACATTGGGGACGTACTGCGATATACGCTGAACAACGGTGGCTCATTGCATGGCTACACCGGAGCGCAAACGTTGCCTTCGGCCGAACTGCTCGGCTTGGATGTCGATCTCTTGATTCCGGCAGCTCTGGGCGACGTGATTACCATCGATAACGTGAACCAAATCAGAGCCAAATTCATTATCGAGGCTGCGAATGGCCCCATCTCTCCCGAGGCTGACGCCATTCTCGATCAAAAGAAAGTTTTAATCTTGCCGGACATCTTGGCCAACGCTGGCGGAGTGACCGTCAGCTACTTCGAATGGGTCCAGAATCGCCAACACTATCGCTGGAGCCTGGATCGTGTTCGGCAGGAACTCGAACGCACACTCTCGGAAGCGTTTGAAAACGTATGGCAACAAGCACAAATCGCCAAAGTGCCACTCCGAACGGCGGCATTCATGATTGCGCTGACACGCGTTCAAAAGGCGACCGAACTAGCCGGCATCAGCTGAGAAAGTAAGGCCCGCATAGCCGACGACCCGGTCGCTCTTGACCACGTCGCCACTGGTCTCGTAGCCTATTTCGCGAACCTCATAGTCCAAGCCGAGTTCCGTAAGCGTCTGCATCACGAGGGCCGCAGGGACGAGACCGCACATGCTGATTTCGTTCTGCTGACAAACATCGATAAGCTTGCGTGGATCTTTTGCAAGGATTGCGTCCAGTGCAAGTCGATCGCGTCGCCGATTCTCTTGCTCGGATGCGTAATGATTCATATCGCTTGAAATTACTAAGAGCGGCGGATCTGGATCATTCGACAGGAGGCTCGCTAGTTGGGACGCGGCCTTCTGTATGGCCGGCCACGTCGCTCCGTGCATCGCGATCGACGCAAAGGTTGCTTCCGGATAAAGATACTCCAAAATCGGAAGCTGAACCTCAACACCATGCTCGTGACGATGGGCTGCGACATCGAGTTGCATTCCATCGATACGTTCGGCAAGCGACGCCGTCAAGTCAACGTCGAGCCTAAATTTCACCGAATTCGATAGTTTCCATATCGATTGCGGTGCTACTGCCCACGCAACGCCTTGCTGAGTATGTTTGGGACCAATCATCAGTAACCGACGGGGAAACGCAACTTCACGCCATACCGATGCGGCTATTTTTCCACTATATGTTAATCCAGCATGGGGTGTCATGATCGCTCGAAGTCGGTTGCGGCTGTTGGAGGGATCCATCTCGCTCGAACGCAACCGCGATCCTTCGCCTGGTTCCGGCAAATCGTCGAAGATCTTTTTGACCATCGCGCGGCGTTCGATATCGTCCGCCGGATAGAACTTCCCGGCGACCGCTGGTTCGCGATCAAGCGTTTCCATTTCGGGCGGTACGACGTTCGTTGCCATCAATTCTGGCCTCGTCGATACTGCGTCCATCGTGAAGATCGACAACGGGAAGTTGTTTACCCCCAAGGCTTTTGCGGCTTCTACGATCTGCTGCTCAGGCGTGTCCGTTGGGTGCAGGCTTATCGCCACATACTCCTGTCCTGCCATCGCAATGATTGCGCGGCTCGATCCTTCGATGTCGATTGATTCTCGGATGTTTTCGATCGTTCGTGGAGAATCGATAGTCGACTTCGCAATCGAGATAACTCCATGAGCCGACGGGTCGTGCAAGATCGTGAGGGCGATTTCAATCTGCATTTCGTTCTGCGGCCGAAGATTCTGTAGCGATTGAAATGCCACTTGAGTCAACTCAAACAAACTCGACTGTAACGGGATGCCAGGTCGCATCGACAATCGAATCAAGTGCATCAACGGACGCTTTGAAAGGCCATCGAAAAATGAAAGTACGAGCCCATTCACAGTACCCTCGGGGGCGTTCGGAACAAAGTAGGTAGGAGTTGCTCCTGAGCCGAGCGCCATCAAGTTTCGAGCTACTGCTTGCTGTAACGTAATCAACTGGTCGGAGCTCACAATAGGCAGTCGTCGCAAGGCAAGCCCATCGCACGCCTCCGAACCGATCTCGCCGTGGATCGAACTTCCCACGAATCGCTGCAGCCGACATTCGTCCAGCATCCAATCGTTTTCCCCCATTCCGGCTTTTCGGCAAACGCCTTTCAAGAATTCCTCGGCATTCCATCCGTGCTCGACGCTCACCGAAGGCAGCAACAATCCGGATTGTTGCCCGCGTTGAATACTCAAACCATGCTTGCCAATCTCAAATGCCTTCAACCGATCGATGCCACGTTCTTCGATCGGTTCTAAGCCCTCCAACAGCGAAATATCTAAATCCAGGTATGGCAACTCCGTTGGGGAAATCGCTGGCATTCGATGGTCATGGAGGGCAGTGCGCTGGCAAGCATTCATGAGCGATTCACCCAATGGTCGCAAGGAACCGATCGAACCGCAACAACCTCGCAACTGCTTCCCGCGTTTGAGTGTCGTAAAAACTCCGTAGACCTTCTGCTTCATCAATGTCGCAATCTCTTCACGAGCCAATAAATCTTGGATCGGGTGCAACTTGTCGTGTACGAATAGCGCAATCAATCTAGCGGCAATTGAATGGAGTTGTTTGCGTTGCTGACTATTCAGTGCGTCAACATCCAACGTGGATGGTTCGGATTGAGTCGATAGCATTTCAGTCACCTTCGGTTCCTTCACAGACGTTAGTTGCACGAGACGTTTGGACCACGCAGACATGTCGACACCTTGGCGTCGATTTCCCCAGTTACCAGGCTGATCGTCGAAACAACCAGCAATCCTCTCCTGGCAATGGCGACAGCGTCCGTTCGCGATAGCATACTGCCCGAGAACGTATCCATCGCGTTGGATGATTGGCTTTTTGCAAGAAGGACAATAAGTACTCTGCCGTTCAGGGGCGTGGACATTTCCAATGTAGACATACTCGATCCCCGCTTCCTTAGCGATATTGTACGCTACGATGAGCGTCTCAATCGGTGTCCGCGGTCGATCTTGCATCCGAAAGTCTGGATGAAAAGCGGTAAAGTGGATCGGAACGTCGCGCCCAAGATGCTCAACAATCCAGTCTGACATCCGTTTGAGTTCATCAGGACTATCGTTTGCGTCCGGTATTATCAAGTTTGTGATCTCAAACCAGACATCGGTTTGATGCTTGAGAAATCGAAGCGTATCCAGAACCGGTGCAAGGTGGGAGTTGGTCGTTTTCCAATAAAAATCTTCGGTAAAACCTTTGAGGTCCACATTGGCAGCATCCATCGTTTCATAGAACACGTCGCGTGCCGAAGGGTGAATATAGCCTGCGGTAACCGCTACTGATCGGATACCTCGTTCGCGACAGGCCCGCGCCGAATCGATGGCATACTCGGCCCAAACAACCGGATCGTTGTAAGTAAAGGCAACGCTTCGGCATCCCAGTTCGCTTGCCGCATCAGCGATCGCATCCGGTGTTGCTCGCTGGCTAAGTCGTTCAACTTCGCGTGATTTGCTAATCTCCCAATTCTGGCAAAACTTGCATCCTAGATTGCACCCAGCTGTTCCAAACGACAGAACACTGGTACCCGGATAGAAATGATTGAGTGGCTTCTTTTCGATGGGATCGATACAGAAACCGGTGCTTCGACCGTATGTCGAGAGAACCATTTGCCCAGCTCGGTTCTCGCGAACAAAACAAAAACCGCGATCCCCTTCTTTCAAATGGCATTCTCGGGGACAAAGATCGCAAACGATTCTTCCGGAACTGTTGTCTGTATGCCACCAATCCCCGATGACACTTCCGTCTGGTAAAAAGTTACGCGACATATGCTATCCCAACTCTAAGATGGTATATCGTTCGCCGTACAATCAAGTGCTTTCTTGTCGTCGTCGACGAAATTGGTCCAGCGTGACCGCTGCGATGATGATGACTCCAATCATAATATCTTGTGTTGAATTGGCGATTTCCAATTGATCGCAACCGCTCGCGATCACGCCCATCGTAGCCGCTCCAGCCAAAGTCCCCAATACGGAACCGCGACCGCCACTCAAGCTACCACCGCCAATCACAACCGCCGCGATAAACTTCAGCTCTCTTCCAATGCCCTCGACGGGGTTTGCCATTTTGACCAAGGAAAAGGTATAAATCCCCGCGATTCCAATCAACAAACCTGCCAACGCATAGACGAGGATTTTGGTACGAAGAGTATTGACTCCGCAAAGCCTAGCAGTCGCCTCATTCGACCCGATGGCAAAGATGTGACGGCCTGTTACCGAATAGTTCAATAAGATAGCAACCAGGATGGCGACACCGATGGCGATCCAAACGCCCAATGCAATATTGGGATACCAGCCGTGCCAATCCGGCGGCATCGTTGCACTCAGCTTCGAAAGCCAATCTGGAATTCGGTCTCGATCGACAAATACCGTCGAACCCTTTGCCAATCTCTTGGCGAGACCAAGGAAGATGGTCATTGTCCCCAGCGTTACAATAAACGGAGGGATACGCAACACGCCGATCAGCAAACCATTCGTCATTCCGCAAGCGACTCCTGCCAGCAACGTCAACAAAACCGCTATCACAACAGGCATCTTCTCGTTCAACGCGCATGCCAAGACTGTCGTGCAAAGCATCGCAGCGGTTCCCGCAGAAAGATCGATCCCACCCGCGATAATCAACAGCGTCATTCCGAGGGCTGCTACGGCGACAGGGGCGGTTAAGACCAGGATCACACGAAAGTTGCGCATCTCGCTGAATCTGCCATGGCCCCATACTGAATCCGCGGCAGCAAACCCGATGATGACCAGAGCCAACGCGAGAAGCGGCGCCAACGATCGAAGGATCCCAAGCCAAATGGGCGCCGAACCAATCCCAGAATCATCGCTTTCAAGGCTTAACTTTAATGGATCCGTTACCAAGTTCGCTCCTCCATTTTACTCTCGACAGCAACCGACAAGATTTCATTCTCTGTCCATTCAGACGTCGCACGAATAGCTCGTAATCGCCCTCGCGCCATCACGCCGATTGTATCGGAAACCGCCATTAATTCCGGCAAGTATGAACTTACAAAAATGATCGCTTTACCCGACGCCGCTAGATCGCCAATCTGCTGGTAGATCTCCGATTTGGTTCCAACGTCGATCCCTCGCGTCGGTTCATCCAGCAAAAGGATCGTTGCGTCCTGATGAAGCACACGTGCAATTGCGACCTTCTGCTGATTGCCACCGGAAAGTTGTCCGATCGTTTGGTCGGGGCCACGTGCCTTGACCGACAATCGATGCATCCAATCGCGGACAGCGGCACGGCGTCTCCGCAACTGTAGTACGCCGACTTTGGAATACGGCTTCAAATGACTCATCGTCAAATTGTCTGCGATGGACATTGACTGGGCCAAGCCTTCTCGTTTGCGATCTTCCGATACGAAACCTAAACCCGCTCGTATTTTCGCCGTGGGCGAATTACGACTGCGCATTCCCCGAATAAGGACGCCACCGGAAACGGACCTATCCAATCCAAACAGATGACGGAGTGTCTCCGTACGACCTGCTCCCACCAAGCCAAATAGACCTAAAATTTCACCGCGGCGTAAATCCAAATCGACGTCGATGGGAGTCTTTTGTCCGCTGAGTCCTCGAACTTGCAAAATGCGTTCCCCAATCTCATGAGGAACTTTCGGGAACAGTTGATCGATGCTTCGCCCTGCCATCAACGAGACTATTTGCGAATCGGAAGTATCAGTCAGTCGACCCGCACCTGCGGGTTGGCCATCCCGAAGCACGACATATTCGCTTGCGACTTCGCGAATTTCCTCCAAGAAATGGCTAATGTAGATGACGGCTAAGCCTTGTTCCTCAAGCCGTTTGATCGTAGCGAACAGCTGTCGAACGTCTTGATGCGGAAGCGAACTAGTCGGCTCATCGAAGATCATGAGGCTTGCGTTCGATACTAACCCCCGCGCAATTTCGACGATTTGTTGAGTCCCGATCGAAAGGCTTCCAACAGAGCGGCTCAGATCGAGATCCGAATGACCGAGCAATCGTAACGCCTTGCGAATTCGAAGTCGCTGCTCGCGAGGACTAACCCAACCGAAACGCGTAACCTCTTGCCCCAACATAATGTTGTCTTCGATCGATAGATCTGCCGCAAGGTTCAGCTCTTGATAGATCATTGCAACGCCAGCCCGACGCGCCTCATGAGGTCCATTCGGAAGGAATGGTCGACCATTCAGCAGCATGGAACCACTATCCGGTGCATAGGCCCCGCTCAACACTTTCATGAGCGTGCTCTTGCCAGCGCCATTCTCACCAATCAAGGCAACGGTGCGTCCCGCAAAGGCGGAAAGCGAAACGTCTCGCAATGCCTGCGTCGCTCCAAAACGCTTTGCGATCTTTTGCATGACCAACCTCGCCTGAGGCTGGTTTGAGTGGTTCGTGGTGACTTCGGAAATCATTGCGAATGCGATAACTCGGGACGAAGCAATCGATCGTAGGGAGCCGTATTTTGGTTTTCCGCAGTCGCAACATACTCGCCCGTCGAAATTACCGGTTCGACTTTCTGCCCGCGAATTTTCTGAACGATAGCCAACACCGCCTGACGTCCCATCTCGAAGGGATCCTGCAACAAAATACTGTCGACCGTTTTTTCTTCAAGTCCACGAATCAATCGATCGCTCGGATCGAATGCGACGAATTTTACTTTGCCGGCCAAACCGGTTTGTTCCAAGGCTTCCAACGTGCCATTCGCATTCGGCTCGCAAACGGCGAAGATGCCCGTTACTTCGTCGCGATACTTGTTTAGCAACTGAGTCGCCTTTTCGAAGGCCTCTTGCGTGGAGGTTCCCGCGTATTGGTCGGACGATAGAACTTCGATCCCTTTTTCGTTTGCCATCGCTTCCAAAAATCCCTCTTCGCGTTGTTCCGTACTCTCACTCCCCTCGTTATATCGCAACAAGATCACCTTGCCCCGGTGGCCAAGCGACTCCGCCAAACGTTCGCCAGCCAAGCGACCGCCGCGACGATTGTCGGTTGCGACATAGCTAACGATTTCAGCCCCAGCTGCCAACCCACTATCGTAAATGACGACCGGGATATTCTCGGCCGTCGATTCCGCAACAACATCGACCAAGGCACGCGAATGATTGGGGGCTAAGCATATCCCATCGACCTTGCCTGTGACGAAATTTTTGACGACAGAGATCTGACCCGAGGTATCCGCTTCCGTTTCCGACCCTTTCCAAAGAATCTCGATGTTGCCCAGCTCTTTGGCTGCCGCAAGCCCGCCAGCATGAACAGATTGCCAAAACTGGTGAGAGGTCGCTTTGGGTATCAATGCAATTCGCAATGGACCAGACCCGTCTCGCTTATTGGAACTTGCACCCACGGAATCGTTCGATGGGTTCGAGCAACCGATAACGGCCACAAAGAATAAATTCGCAAAAGCCCAAGCTTTCAATTGATGACTAGGAATCACAGACAGCATCGAGAAGGTCTCACCTTGCAAAACGTAACGGCTTCTAAATTCGCCAGCCAAATACTGACGGCGAGATCGACGACGTTATTTTAGCAGCTAACTCGGGTGAGTGCTTTGCTTCCGCCGGGTTTACCCCGGCCGGGGCAAGCCCGACGGAAATCCG
>JANPLJ010001021.1:0-7048 GCA_031426475.1 Pirellulaceae bacterium
GAATTCGTCAGAATTCGGATGCAGCTCGAAAGGCGATGTTTCCTGCGCTTCCTCCGAAGTCTTACGACGTCGGCTACGAATTGAAATGCAAAATTTAAAGTTGGATGAAGCCAACTGAAAACTGAAAACTAAACTCCAATGCGTCTCCCATCGATCTTAAAAGACTTGCTTCCATCGGACAGCGTTAAGCAGTTGATGGATTTAGTGAATCAACCGAACCTTGTTTCAGGGCTCAAGGATGCTGCTCAGCAGCTGGGCTGGAAAGAAGCGTGGGGGACCACCCAGCTACAGCATGCGATGATGCAGACCAAAAAATGGATGGAGACATTCAATTCTCGCTGGGCATCGGAAAATCACGAGACGCTTCGATTGGGACTCAACGCGACCGGTCAGCTTTTTTCATCTCGTTGGTCGAGTGTTCCGTTGTCATCGCAAGCGATTTCAACCTTTGCGGTCGTAGCCGGTGGCTATAGTGAACCACACGCGATTACCAACGATCTCAATCGTCTACTCATCGAGATCACAGGTGCTCAAGCTTGTCTAGTCACACATAACATTGAGCAATCGTTGATCTTGCTGCGGCATGCATTGCCAGCATCCAAGAGATGGGCGATTCCTCGCGCCGATAGTATACGTCTGGCGAGTGGATGTGATGTTGCCACGTTGCTTTCGAATGATAATGCCCAAGTGATTGAAGTCGGCGCCAGCAACTCATGTATGCCGGACGACTACATCCGCGCCATTGAAGCTGGCGCGGGTGGTTTTTTGACGGTCGAACCGTCGAGACTCTCTGACGCAAGCAACGATACTCGCAATTCCGAAAAATCAGCGATTCAAATTGCAAAAGAAAGTCGTTTGCCGATAGTGGAGCTTTTGTTGAATGGAAGTCTTATCGACCTTTCCTCGCTCGGCATTGCAGCCCCCACCGCTAACGGTCGGTTGATGCGTGGCGTGGATGCGATAGTGTTGCCGGGCGATGGATGGCTTGGTGGCCCAGCATGCGGAATCATCGTTGGTCGCGAATCTTTTGTGAAACCGTTGATAGACATTTCCCAGCGACTTGGCATGACGGCTCATCCGTTGCTGATGGCAACTTTGCACGCGACCTTGGTTGCCGGCAAAGACCTCGATGCGTGGAAGCAGATGCCGCTGGGTTTAATGGCGAGCAACGGACTTGAGAATCTCCAGCAGCGGGCGAAGCGGCTTGCCATCCAATTGGAAGGAACGCCTTGGATCGATAAAGTCACGGCCGAAACCGGAAGCTATTCGGTAGCGTCGAGTCCGATCGATGCGACGAAGCTCGAATCGGGCGTACTTAAGATCGAGCCACGCGGACTATCTCCGAAAGATTTGCAGGCCAAATTAGCAGCCCGTGAAACGCCGATTTGGTGCTTGGCCGATGAGCATTCGATTTCGATTGTCCTTCGATCTGTCGATCCCGCGGATGATCGCGAAATCGTTCAAGCGTTCGAAGCCGACCATAGCCAACCGTAGCCGCGTTGTTCCAAGGCTGTAATTCTTTTTGGACGAGTCGCTCTGAAACTCGTCGAAACTCGCGAAAATGGACGTTGTGGCTCAAGCAATGATGCCGAGTCGCAGAGCGACTCGCCCACGTTTTCAAGGAGAACGCAGCCGAGCTGACGCTAGCCTAACTTGCTGTCTGGGCTATACTGTAATGGCCGAAGATGAACAATAATTTATCACCAAATGTGAAAAAAATAGAGTCTGCCAGTCTCTGCCCGCCGGTCCCAAGCGATTTCGGGCCCCACCTACCGCGTTGAATCGTCGAAACACTTTTTTGGCTCCAACGTCCCGCCTCTCCCAGTTTCATACATGATCTTTCGCTTCATTAATATTTCAATATTCTGCGGGTTGCTGTCGATGCCTAGGCCCGCTTGCCTTGCGTTCGAGCCTTCGGAGAAGCCGGGAGAGAAACAGGCTTCTTCTGAGTCTCGTGATCCGCAGTTCCAACGAGGGGAGGCGATCTACGTAAAGCAATGTGCAGCGTGCCACGGAGCAATGGGGGAAGGAGTCAAAGACGGGCACCCCGATCCGATGGTGGGTGATGCCACGGTTGGCGAGCTATCGAAACTCATTTCGGAGACGATGCCCAAGGATGAACCTGAGAAATGTGTCGGCGAGGACGCGAAAGCCGTCGCGGCGTATATTCATTTTCGTTTTTACAGCGAAGCAGCCCAAATACGTAACCGTCCACCTCGAATTGGACTGGCTCGATTGACCGCTAAGCAATTGAGGCAGAGCCTAGCCGATCTCTATGCCGTTATCGATGGTGTTGCCAAACCCTCCGATCGTCGCGGAGTAAAAGGGATCTACTTTACGGGATCGAGATGGAAAAACGAGAACAAAAAACTGGAACGTGTCGATCCCGTCATCGATTTCGATTTTGGTACCGAAAGCCCAGCCAACGGAATTAAAGCTGAAGACTTCTACATCTACTGGGAGGGGGGGATCAAAGCCGACGTTACAGGGACTTATGAGATCATTGTGAACAGCACCTGTTCATTCGTTTTCAATCTTGGTTCCGTCGAGCGAACGTTCATCGATAATCATGTCCAATCGGGTGACAAGAGCGAGTTTCGGCAGACCATTTTCTTAACTGCAGGTCGGGTTTATCCATTCAAGATCGATTTCATTCAACGAAAGCGAAAGACCGAGCAGCCACCGGCGAAGATTTCGCTTTCGTGGATCAAACCGCGAGGAGTCGAAGAGATTATTCCTTCGAGGAACTTGATTCCAAATACTGGACCGTCAACATTTTCGCTACAGTCGAACTTACCACCGGATGATCGAAGTTATGGATATGAACGAGGGATCGGGATTAGCCGACAATGGGATGATTCGACCACGGCTGCTGCGATCGAGTTCGCTCAGATTGCAGCTGATGAGCTTTGGCCACGCTTTCAGCAGAAGAACAAGAAGACAGCCGACAAAGATCGCGCACGCTTGAAGGCGTTCCTTGCTGAAATTGTATCGACAGCTTTTCGAGGGACGTTGACGGACGAGCTGCGAAGCCTCTATATCGATCGACAAATCGAGAATAGTCCCGACGACGCCGAGGCGATAAAACGTGTAATGTTGCTTGCTCTCAAATCGCCTCAGTTTCTTTATCCTGGTCTCGATCTCGCGGTGACCCCGTCGCAGCGAGCTGCAAACAGTTTAGCCTTGACGCTCTATGATTCACTACCGAGCGAAAATTGGATGTGGTCCGAGGTCACGCGGAACAAGCTGCAAGATGAAAATCAAATTCGTGTAGCGGCTAGGCGTATGACTGACGATTATCGGCTGGAATCCAAGGTACGCGAATTCATGTACGGATGGCTCAATATCGATCAGACGGCGGAGATCACCAAAGATCACAAAATGTATCCGGAATTCAATGATCAATTGGTTGCCGACTTAAAGGATTCGCTGGATGCCTTTATCGACGACATTGTCTGGAGCAAGTCGAGCGACTACCGGAGATTATTTCAATCTGATTGGATTTTTACGACCGATCGACTGCAAGCGTTTTACGGCGATGATTGGAAGCCTGAAGAGCCGTCGGAACGGGGGATACGGAGAAGCATACATGCCAAAAGCCATGTTGGCGGAGTCCTAACGCATCCCTATTTGATGAGCAGATTGGCCTACCACAATACGACTTCACCGATTCATCGGGGTGTCTTTCTGATTCGGTACGTCTTGGGCCGCGTTCTGCGTCCACCCAACGAGGCGTTTACGCCGCTCAGTCCTGATCTACACCCCGAACTCACGACGCGAGAGCGAGTCGCATTACAGACCAGTTCCGACAACTGTCAGTCATGCCATATCAAAATTAATGGCTTGGGATTCGCCCTTGAGAATTGGGATGCCGTGGGACGATATCGATCCGAGGAAAAATCGAAGACCATCGACGCCCATGGGCGGTATACTAGTCGCACCGGTCAAGAAGTAGAATTTCATGGATCGGCTGAGTTAGCTCAGTTTCTAGCGAACAGCGAAGATGCGCAGCGGGCGTTCATCAATCGAGCATTCCAGCATTTTGTGAAACAACCTCCCGCCGCATACGGCGCTGATACACTCGATCGTTTGACGGAAAAATTTATCAAGAGCAATTACAATATTCGCGAAATAATTGTCGAAATTGCGGTGATTGCGGCATTGGAAACCAACGTCGTGATTGAGCCAGAGAAGAAGAAGGAACCAAAATCATGAGAACACTTAACAGCCGAAGAAATTTTCTCCGTAGTCTGGGACTTAGTTCTGCTGCCGTCCCCTTCGTATTGAATTTGCCAAGTCTCGGGGCATTGGCTTCGAATGCTGCGCGGAAGAAACGTCTCGTTTTTATTTTTAGCCCCAATGGGGTGATCCCGGATCATTTTTGGCCCGAGAAGACAGGAAGCGAATTCGAACTGAAACGTATTCTTCAGCCGTTTTCGGATTTCAAGAGCCAGCTTCTTACGTTACATGGCATCAACAACGAAATCAAAGGCGACGGCGATGGGCACATGCGAGGCATCGGTTGCTTGTTGACCGGCAAGGAGCTTTATCCTGGCGATGTGCAAGGTGGTTCCGATACGCCCGCTGGTTGGTGTCAAGGAATCTCCGTCGACCAGCATCTCAAAAATAAACTTCAAGCGGACCCGAATACACAGACACGCTTCGGTTCACTCGAGTTCGGAGTCATGGTACCCGAGCGAGCCGATACATGGACACGAATGTCGTATGCTGGTCCCAATCAGCCGGTTGCACCGATCGACAATCCCTATCAGATGTTCGACAGACTTTACGGTCAAACTAAGAATCGTGTGTTGTTGGCAAGCGTCCTCGACGAGCTGACCGAAGACTTTCTGAAGGTTGAAAAAATCGTTAGTGTCGAGGATCGTCATTTGCTTCGAGAGCATCTAGCGATGGTTCGAGACGTCGAGAAGGAATTGAACAACGAGCTAGCTAAGACAAAACAGACGGACGTGGGGCACGCGGTACCCGAATTGACGCCGAATGTTGCCGAGCAAAACGATAATATTCCCGAGATCTGTCGCATGCAACTCGATCTACTCGTCAGTAGTTTCATGTCCGATTTTGCACGCATTGCAACTTTCCAAATCACCAACAGCGTCGGCCAACCCAAAATGAAATGGCTCGGCATCGACGAATCGCATCATGAGTTGTCTCATGAACCGGATACCAACGAAGAAGCTTACGAGAAGCTGATCAAGATCAATACCTGGTACGCGGAACAGGTAGCGTACTTAGCTAAGCGATTGTCGGAGATTCCCGAGCCCGGCGGCGACGGGTCTTTGCTCGACAATACAACGCTCGTTTGGACCAATGAACTTGGGAAAGGCAACTCGCATACACGAAATAACATTCCATTCATCCTGATTGGCGGCGGGCTTGGCTATAAGATGAACCGAGCTGTTGATTTCAAGGGCGTTCCTCACAATCGAATGCTGCTAAGCTTCTGCGAAGCGATGGGCCATCCCGAAAAGACATTCGGCAATCCTGATTTTTGCGCCGACGGACCGCTGACGGGATTGTCATAATTCAGAATTCGATTGAAGCGATAAGTAGAAACGCGAGAATTTTTCGATACTTCCCGCTGATCGCCAACTCTCGTAGCTACGCTCGCCAAGAGCGTGGACGCTCGAAGCTTCTAAATCCTCGTCAAATCGATAGTCTAAGGCACTTCTTCCACCGTCTTGGCGACGGTGGCTACGTCCGAAACTAAGCTCTCGTAGCTACGCTCGCCAAGAGCGTGGACGCTCGTTCCCAGTTGCCGGCGTTCAACGAACGGCGACGAGATTTTCATGTACAGTCCTCCGATCGTCATAGATCTCAATCCCTTCGCTGGCAGGTTGTTCCCAAGCCGATCCGCAATGCTCGCACGTTTGCAAATCAATGCGGCGCGGCTTGTCGCACCGTGGGCAGCTTTTGAGTTTCGGTTGAGCAAAAATTGCTAGCACTGCGATCGGTCCGCCCCAACCGAGCAGGAGCGTCCAACCACACCATTGCAATGTCTGACGAGTATTCAGGGTGCGACGTCGACACGCCCAAAGCGTCGCGAGCATCGCCGAGAGATTTATCAAGGCAAACAAATAGACGAGAAGTGGGTTTGATTGTATAGCGTAAGCTAGGTTGTCCCATAGACGAAGAGGCTTCGACGAAGGCGTAAAAGCCATCAAAAAAGCGCCATGCAAAGGTGCAATGAACGCGGGGGACAAATAGTTAAGAAAGTAAACGTAGCTCGATTCCATGTCATTCGGTTTCGGGTCTTTGAAGTGACGAATCGCCCACGTTTGATCTGACTTGATATCCATCGTGGCAACCATCGGCTGCGGATCGTAATACATCACTATCAGTTTGGACGAGTTCGTGACGCCGATCTTCATGGAATGGAGTGGAACTGGTAGTTTCGGGAAGACGCCCATCTCTCGCAATTCAAGAGCTCCTTCATGAAATTTTTGCAGTTCCACTCGCGAAAGTTCCTTACCATGCTGGTCGACGAGTCCGTAACAATGCGTTCGATGATTCGAACTCAGTAGCAATCTCAACGGGCGGTCGTGATAGAAGTCGAGGAATCGAGCGCCTTCGTTCGGTATCGATCTTAGTGTTCGAATCGTCCCGACCTCTTGATTGAATTCGTAGATTCCATCCGAATCCACCCAAACCTCTGGTGACGGTCGGCCTTCCGATGTCCGTCTAATGTTTTGGAATGCTGCAATAGGGTTTCCGCGAAATGGTTTGCCCAAGACTTCGCCGGGGCTATGTAAGCCATTCCGCGAAGCAATCGCTTGAAGCGACGGCTGCTTTTCTAAATCGTAGAATAGAACATAGCCTCGCCGATCAAAAACTCGACTCGTTCGTCGTAGCGCCTCATTGGAGGAAATGTCCGCGTGTTGAAAACATCTGTTCGGTGTTGGGAAGGTACCAGAAAATAAAGGTTGCGTCAGATGGATCTCTTCTGGTAGTGCTAGACTTGGGTTTGGAAGTTCTCCCTCGCGAACGCGGTCTCCCGAAATGAATCTGGAAGGAGTCATCGTACCTC
>JANPLJ010001022.1:0-2784 GCA_031426475.1 Pirellulaceae bacterium
GAGCTATCAAGAGAAGCCCGAACTAATCGGCGCACAGTAGCGATGTCGCGACGAATGTTGAGTCCCAACGGGACGGCCATGGATACGACATCCTTCGTTAGGGCCGCCCCATTCGGGGCTCTTGGTAGAGGTGCCGATGAATCCGATCGACTCGATCTTTGTTTACGGAACATTAAAGCAGCATCACTTGCGAGCCTCGATGTGGCCTTGTAAACCGATCTCGATACGGTCTGCGACCATACGAGCTGAGCTTTATGATACTGGGCCCTTCCCAGCGATTCTTCGTGGCGACGACTTCGTACTAGGCGAGCTTTGGACGCTCAGATCGGAAGACATCGCGGAAACTTTGGCTGTCCTCGACGACGTCGAAGGTTACGACGCGTCGCGACTTGACAACCTATACGTCCGGATCGAAACCGATGCGGCCTTGGAGGACGCAACGACGGCCAGGGCCTACGTTTATCAATATGCGAGGAACGATCGCCAAGCGGGCATGAGACGCATTGCGCCGCATCTTGAATTTGCTGGCCGTCTTTGTGCCGCGTGGCCAGATGCTCTTTCGCGAGTTCCTAAGAGCCTTGCGGAAGAGCAACCGAAGGACTGACTTGCCAGCGACACAAAGCCGCTGGGGTTCCGGGAGCTTTGATGCCTTCTTCGTTAGCCACATTCGTCAGAATGTGGAGAATTGGCGCTTCCGTCCACGTTCTGACGAACGTGGCTACGACAGAACCCTTGAAAATCAAATGGAGAATATCCTTCACGGCGTTGGGGCTGGCCTGTACCCTTTCGCGCACAACCTCCGCAGTCTATCGAACAGTATACGAATTCTTACGAATCTGGCCAGGGACATCCACAAAGGAGCCATTCTTTGTTAGCTTAAGGGCCATGGCTAATGAAGACTTAATTGTTTCGCATATCGTCAAAACGTATCCGACGGCTCGAGATGAGCTGTCGGTGTTGAGCGATCTCAGTTTTACGCTGAATCGAGGGGAGAGTCTCGCGGTGACCGGTCCGAGTGGGATCGGCAAATCGACTTTGCTCCATATTCTTGGGACGCTGGACCGTCCGACAAGCGGTTCGGTTAGGTTACTTGGAGACGATCCTTTCGCGTTGGATGAATCGGGACAAGCGCGTTTTCGAAGAAAACATATCGGATTCATCTTCCAAGACCATCACCTCATGCCACAGTTGAACGTTCTCGAAAATACGCTCTTGCCAGCATTGGCGAACGGTCGCATCGGTCGGGATCACACCAAACGTGCACAGGAGTTGTTGGAAGCGGTTGGCCTAAGCGATCGGTTGGCACATTTGCCAAGCGAACTGAGCGGCGGTGAGCGAGAGCGAGTGGCGGTGGCGAGATCAATGCTTCTTCGTCCGACACTTATTCTTGCCGACGAACCGACAGGCAACCTTGATCCTCTAAACGCTCAGAAAATTGGGCAACTCTTGCTAGACCTGCAACAACGTGAAAACACGTTGCTGGTGGTCGTTACACACTCGACGGAACTTGCGTCGAAAATGAGTCGCCAATTGCCGCTCAGCAAGGTGATTTAATATGTCGGATACTGCCGAATCGAAGCTAGGTGTTTGGCAAGTCGCCATTCGAGGTCTGTTTTTCTTTCGAGGAATGCTCTGGCCTGTCGCGATGGGTGTTGCAGCCGCAACAGCCGTGATCGTCGGTGCGTTGTTGGTGGGCGACAGCGTCCGAGGATCGCTCCGATATCTAACCCTCGACCGTCTCGGAAAGATCGAACAGCTGCTGCTAGCTCCGAAGTTCTTCGACCAGAAGACGATTGAAAAATGGTCTCACGAATCGAGCTATCCAACGCAAGAACTAGGTGTTCCCATTCCGGCGATCGTCTTTCCGCAATCCAATATTGAACGGGCAAGGTCCGGCGATAAAGCGATTCCAGTGACGCGATCGGGCGACGTTTTGCTTCTCGGGATCACGAAAGCCTTTTGGTCGCTTGGCGACTCAATGCCCGCTATCGATATTGGAAAGAATGAGATCGTCCTCAATCGTGCGTTGGCGGACGAACTTGGAGTATCGATCGGCGACAAGATCACACTGCGATTGCCAGCCCAATCGGCGGTTCCTGCCGACAGTCCATTGGGAAAACGGGATACAGAGACTGTCAATTTACCTGGTATCTCGGTCGTGCAAGTGATCGAGAATCGATCGCTTGGTCGATTCGATATTCGGAGCAACCAGCGTCCCTCGAAGAATGCATTCGTGGCGATCGAAACGATTCAACGAGCCTTGGACCGTGAGGGGCAGGTCAATGCCGCGATTCTTCCGCAAGGCGAACAAACAGCAACGACGCTTAGCTCGACCTCTCCCCTAGATTGTCTTCCGCTGACGCTGGCGGATATGGGCTATGTCGTAAAGCATATCAAAAGAGAGTTCCCTGATTCAAAACTGGGCGAAAAATCTTCGGGGGCATCCGAAGCCATTGCGACTATCTTTGACTACTTTCAAATCACCAGCGATCAGATGCTCATACCGAACAAAGTCGTAGATGTTGTTCGCGAGCTATGGCCAGGGCAATCCAGCAGCCCGATTCTTACGTATCTCGCCAATGGAATCCAAAAGGAGTCGGATACCCAGGATGAATTGTCGGTTACGTACTCAACGATGTCTGCAATTGATCCAGCATTGTTCGCATCGAAGTCGGTTGGCTTTGACAGTAGTTTCGGCTTTAGTCAAACAGAAACCGCTCAAGCCACAGCGAATTTGAATACCGAAGATGATCAAGTCCTCGTGAACTCCTGGTTGGCCGAACG
>JANPLJ010001023.1:0-2105 GCA_031426475.1 Pirellulaceae bacterium
GTCGCCCGGTGCGAGAAACACGCACGCCGGTAAATATGGGGAATTAACCCCATCGCGACAACGGGGAGGTGGTGGCTGGAAAACCCCAGCCACTGCTTTACCCGCTCAGAATTCGGACGCAGCTGGAAAGGCGATATCATCTACTGCGCTTCATCCGAAGTCTTACGACATCGGCTACGAATTGAATCCCAAAACTTTAACGTTGGACGAATGACTAGTGGTTGCTGTTCAGGTTGTCTAAGCTGTCAAGTCGCGATACTTCTCGCAGAAGGAATTCAGCGTCTTTGAATGGTTCAGGGCCGATATCTTGCCAAACGACGCGGCCGTGTCGGTCGATCGCGAAGGTTCCGTGAAGTGGCTGATTCTCGAAATCATCAAAGCAACGCATGTTCTTAAACAGATCCAACTCGGGATTGGTCAAGAGCGGGATTTGCATCGGTTCGCTATAGTTTGCTAAAGAGGCTAGGAGGCTCGCCTGACTCTCGGTACTAATTGCGATTACTTCGATTCCCGCCTTCTTATATTTCTCAAGCATTGGCGAAAAGACTTGCAGTTGCTCAACGCAGTGCAAACATCCCAGACCAAGGTAGAAGATCATTACGGTCGGCTTCTCGTGATACTGTTTCGATGTAACGGTGTTTCCCTTGGAATCTTTGAGCGACCATGTTGGCGCAAGGTAGGGCGACCAATGCTTGGGACCAAGCGAGTCTAGGAGGGGTCGCTCGCCAATGTCTTTTGGCGGTTCCGGTTGCTTTGCAAAATTCGATACGAGTTCGAGCTTCTCGAGAATCGGTTGCAGTCGCGAAATCTGAACGAGGTGCAAATCCGCAGCGTAGGCAATTTTAGATAAGTCTTTCAACCAATCCCGTGCTTGCTTTTCTTCGCCTGTCTGCCAAGCAATCCAAGCACCGACTGCAAGAGGCAGGACTTCTCCGGCGCTGGATTTGATCTTTTCTCGAGCTTTCACCAAAGCCGTTTGCTTTCGTCCATCACACCAGTGCCATTCGATTCGATCCATTGCGGGGACGATGGAGCCAGCTTGCCTCGCCCAAGTAATTGCCTCGCCGTAATGCCGGCCCGACGCAGCGCGGTAGGCTTCTACCAATGCGATCAATGGTCTGAGTTTGTCGATGCGGGATTTGAGTTTGGTGTGTTCTTTTGCGCGAGCCTGTTGAGGTTTTGTCCAATTCTTGGTCGCTTCTTCGCTCCAAACCTGTTCGCTATCGGCCTTTCTTTCCTTTTTGGGTTCGACTTCGTCCCAATCGTATTTGTCTAGCTCGATCGGCGCGTCCAATTGCGGCGGTCGAGCCAAATCCGATACCTTGGACATCCGCGAGGCTGAAGTAGGTTTGGGTTTGGTGGGAGGTTTACTGGTATCAATCGCTCGAAGTTCAGCGGCGATTTTCGAATATTCTGCCTGGGCTTTGCTCAATCGTTCGGCAAGTTCGTCCTCCGTCCGCTTTGCCGACTCGCATTCACCCGTCATCCATTCGGCAACGCTCAGCCAGGCCAATCGTTCGTCTTGCTTGGCGGGCGCATCGGTCGGTTCGAGATAAGCAGTCTGAGCAAGCGATCGCAGTTGGTCCCAAAGACCATACGTGGTCAAGACGCTGAGCAGTCGACTTCGACCAAACATCGCACTTCCTTTATCGACCGTGTTGTATTTTGGATGTCGAGGAAGTTCGCACATGTTCTTGACCAAATCCAAGGCCTTATCTGCTTCACCTGTCTTGATCCAGGTTCGGATCAACCACTCGTTGTTGTGAGCAAAATTATGGATTTGATCTGGCATGACGTGATCGCGAATCATATGAGCATGATCGACGCGTGCCGATGCTTCTTGTTGCCAGGCAGCATCATGGTAGCGATGCAGCCCCGAATACGTATGGCCTGGCATATGCCACATATGGGCTATTCCCGGTAAAGCGGGGCCGCACGCTGCAGCGGACGACAGCGCGAGCGTCCGCCGACTATTGTCCCAAAGATGAATGCGGAAATGATGAGCTGGATGCAGTGGATTAACCGCGAATATATCATCGAGCAATTGAACCTCGCCAAGTTCGATCTGAACTCGCTGCGCATATACGAACCTTTCGCCGGCGCCG
>JANPLJ010001024.1:0-2115 GCA_031426475.1 Pirellulaceae bacterium
GTCGAGCTTGGGATCAACTGGATCGATACTGCGGCGATTTATGGCGAAGGTCGAAGCGAACTGATGGTGGCCAAGGCGATGGAAGCGATCCCGAAAGACGATCGACCGTTGATCGCAACCAAATGCGGTCGTATCGCGCTCGGTGGCGGTGAGATCGGAAAATGCCTTCGACGGGAAAGTATTTTCGCCGAGTGTGAAGCAAGTCTAAAACGACTCAACGTCGATTGCATCGATCTTTATCAGATGCATTGGCCCGAGCCCGATGAAGAAATCGAAGAAGGTTGGCAAACGCTGGTCGATCTTAAGAAGCAAGGAAAGGTTCGCCATATCGGCGTCTCGAATCATAGCCAAACTCAGCTGAAACGACTCCAGTCGATTCACCCGATCACATCACAGCAACCTCCCTATAGTCTCATTGCCCGCAATATCGAATCCGAGATTCTACCCTACTGTCGGCAGAATGAGATCGGAGTAATCGTTTATAGCCCGATGGGCAAAGGACTCCTTACTGGGGCGTTTACAGCCGAGCGCGTTGCAACGCTTACCGCAAAAGATCATCGCTCTCGTGATCCGCGATTTCAGCCACCCGAGCTGGAAATCAATCTCGCGTTCGTCGAGAGCCTTCAAGAGATTTCGACTGGTTTAGGCTGGACCGTCGCGGAGTTGGCGATCGCATGGACGCTGCGTGATCCCGTCGTCACTGCCGCGATCGTCGGATCGAGAAGCCCTGAGCAGATCGAAAAGACAGTCACTGCGGGCGATAAGGTTCTGGATGCAGCGAATCTGGAAAAAATTCGTGCGGCCATCGACCTACGCGAACAACAATTGGCGTAGGCCGGAACAAGCAGCTAATTGCGTTTGTCAATTTGAGAAAGATAATCTGCGCTGTTCCGGCAATCGGAAACCTCGGTTTTTTGCCGGAACGGCGTCGCCAACGTTTTATTCAACATCCAAGTGTACTAGCGACTTGTTCCGGCCTACTAAAATGCGAGACGGCGTGCTTAAATCCGGTATGATAACCGGTGTGGTGCTCCATTCATTTCAAACCGATTTAGGTCTAATTCCAATGTTGAAGTATTTATTCCTCAGTGTTCTCACAATCGTATTTGCTTCGCACGGATATTCCGCTGAAGGTCAATCGACCAAGCATCGTTTTATCTCCGCCGATTCATCGAAGAAACGAATCGCGATCATCGACGAAAATGGAAAGACCGAATGGGAGATGAAGATCGGTCCATTGCATGATCTACATCTGCTCGACAACGGAAACATCCTATTGCAAACCAGCTGGACCCACGTCGCAGAAGTCGAGCAAGCTACCGGCAAAGTGATTTGGGAATACGACGCGTCCAAACAGAACGGAAACGCCGGAAAGAAGTTGGAGGTACATGCATTTCAACGACTCGCCAATGGCAATACGATGATCGTCGAAAGCGGAACGAGCCGAATCCTTGAATTGGATTCGCACGGAAAGATCGTGCATGAAGTCGCGTTGAAAGTCTCCCAATCACATCCACATCGCGATACTCGTCTGGTTCGAAAGCTGGAATCTGGCAACTATCTGGTATGCCACGAAGGCGACGGGATTGTGCGTGAGTACTCACCGCAGGGAGCCACGGTTTGGGAATTTGCCGTTCCGCTTTTCGATCGAAGTCCCGCACCAGGGCATGGCATCGAGGGGTTTGGGAATCAGTGTTTTTCGGCGCTTCGCTTGGCCAGTGGCAACACGCTGATCAGTACTGGCAATGGCCATCGAGTGATCGAAGTCACGCGCGCAAAAGAGATCGTGTGGCAACTGACCTCGGATGATCTACCGGGTATTGAGTTAGCTTGGATCACAACAATTCAGCAACTACCTTCGGGGAACATTGTGATTGGTAACTGCCACGCGGGCGAAAAGAATCCTCAGATCATCGAAGTCAATCGCCAGAAAAAGATCGTCTGGCAGTTTCATGACTTTGAGAGATTCGGTAACTCCCTTACCAATACTCAAATACTTACGACCGACGGAAGTAAGATTGTGGCTAAACTAGGCCAAGATCGGTAGCTCGAATGTCCCAAATCGGGTTTGTTGACTCCACTCAGCTTGTCTGAATGGTGAAGCGTTTGGCAACC
>JANPLJ010001025.1:0-3288 GCA_031426475.1 Pirellulaceae bacterium
GGATGCGGCGCGATTCCCTTCCAGGACACGGTCAACTTCTTCTTCTAGAGCCATCAGCCAGGCGGGAATATCGAGACCAACTCCCGTTGGCTCGCGGGTCATGAGATGGGCTTCTTGGACCAGCAGGTCAAAGGCAGGCGAATGCTGGAGACCATTTTCCGAACGCAGTTGCTTCATCGCCGGTCGCACGAGGGCTCGCATCCGATCGATCGTCATGGGGATAAGAAAGCGTTCCCCAAGCCGATCCGCGACCGTCGGCATTTTCATCGCGTACTTTTCTTGAAGCTTGCCTAGCTGGCTCAAGTATTGGTCTGCTTCGCGCCCGACGCGTTCGGCCAATGCCCCTCGCCATTGCTGGGCGGTCTGATGACAACCTCCACGAACGAGGACTTCATGCGCCCAAAAAATGGGTTTCAGGTTCCAGCAGACGCGATCGTATCGAACTCGCAATCGAAGGAAATCGAGCAGCATATACAGCATTTCACCGCGATCGGATTGTGTCGTGGTACTGTTGTAGTCTCGATACTCGGCGTAGTGATCGATTAGTCCTTCCAAGACGACGGCCAACCAACGATTGGCTTCATCGCGGTCGAGTTTGCCACTTTCGATGGCATCGAGAATCGGTTGCACTTCCGCTTGATCGCCTTGCTCGGCGGCTCGCTCGAGCCAATTGCCGACCCCTTGATGCAGAATCGCTCGAACGTTTCCGAGCTTCAAAAAATGCTGGGTGAATAATCCCGCTCCATAGTCTTCGACGAATTGAACCAAGTTTTTCCAGGCGGTCGCGTTATCGACGGTTTCGAGGATACTCAATCGAAGCGTTCGCGAGTGAGAGAGCCAACTGTTCAGCAACAGTTCGGTGAGTTGTTCCAACAAAGGCATCAAACGCTGGTTTTTGGGTTCACGGAAGCTACCGTCCAAGAGCGCTTCGAGGTCTTCATTGCACACGATAACGCGTTTGCTGGCCGTCGGGCCGCTGTCCCAAACGTAAGCGTTTCGAACTAGGCATCGAACAATCGACTCATAGGCGATTTGGAACAAGTCATCGAATTCCGTAACCGCACCAGGTCCGACGGGATTGTGATGCTCCATATGCCGTGCCGTGTCGACCAATTGGATCGCTTGATAGACCAATCCAAGCCTCGGCAGCCATGTCAGCAGATGTGTCAAGCTACGTCGGCGGAGTCGTACACGATAAATTTCTGCTGGGTCGCCTCCTCTTGCCAAGGGGACGTAGAGCAGTTTCTCATCGCGAAGTACTTGTAGGTATGCTGGAAACTCGTCTTCGACAGCACTACGACGTCCCGCTTTGAGATGGGAAAAGAGTTTGATCGCATGCATATCGTTATCGGTCAAGTCATCGATCAGGTCGGCGGGGACTTTCGGTTCGGCCTGACGGCTCAGGATCGCGGACACCAGCATGCGTCGCGCATCGGTCATTTCGATCGCGGTTCCGATCGATCGTTCGAGCAACGATTCCTTGACAACACGTTTCCGATCGTATTGCCCCATCGCATCGGAATCGGTTCCGACGCGTTGAATACGATACTTGGCGATCTGGTTTACTAATTCCAAGAGTCCTTTGCGATGAGCAGTCGCTTGTCGGCACCAATCTTCGATCGCAGCCATGCGATCTCGCAGCTGACTTTCGTCGGCATTGTCTGGAAGACTCATCGGATGTAGCGCCACATGCTTCCACATCTGCGCGAGCGCTGTGAGGAACGTCAGATGTTGCCCGAGTCGTTTCGATTCCTCGATCAATTCGTCTTGCGTATCGCTTTCCTCTTCGAAGATCGGAGCATCATGACCATCGTCGGTGCTATCTTGATAGACAACATCTTCATAAGCGGCGTCAAAGACCGATTTCAGCTCGTCTTCATCTTCGTTATCTTCGCCCAAAAGTTCTGCGTCGTCGCGTGAGCCAGATTTTGCGTGACCATTTCCATTCGATCCATTGCTCGATTTTCCTAGCAAGAATTTGGGCGGTCGTAGGAAATCTTCGCCGTTCGATTCCACGTAGGCAAAGAAGCGTTGGATATGCGCCCATCGAAGTTGATCGGGGGTTCGTGAAGTAGCCTGGGCTTCCTCGAGCAATGGTTTCGCGTCCAGCTTTTCAAGCCAAAGGCAAGCGAGCTCCGAGAAGGAAACCGAGCCACTCTGCAAGCCGACGCGTTGTGCTTGGCTGAGCCAGTAGACAAGCAATCCCATCGCCCCAACAAAGTCTTTTCGCTCCATCAACGCTTCGATGACCAAGGCGTAGGCTTTGGGCGACTCAAACATCTCGGCATGCGAAGACCAGAATCGAATGTTGCCAGCTGCGGCTCCAGCACGCTGCCATAGTTGGAGTGCGGTCGAAACCAGTTGGGCTGATTCAAAGCTATCCTGCGGGTCGGTTGCGTGGATATCGCTGACTTCATGCGCAGCATACTGCCGCCACCATTCAGAGATACGTTTGAATTGGCTCCGAACTCGCTCGCAAACCAACGTGTTATCGGATGCTGCAGCCTCGCGCCACAATCGCGAGAGGAATCCAAAGACGAGTTCGAGAACATGAACCAATTCGTCAACACGATGGTCATGCACAGCCGAATCCGGACCGTGAAAGCGGTTGAAGTTCCCGGCGAAGCCTAGGATATTCCAGGGATCGACCAACGCTCCGCATTCGATCCCGCATCGGATCAGTTGATCTATTTCGTCGGGAACATCCGATGCTTCATCGAGGCGGCCATGCTTGAGGGCTTGATTGCCCATGGTCAGTAAGCAATCGATTCGACAGAGGATGCGAGCCGAGGGGACATGGACGTCGTCGGATTCCTCTTTCGCTGCGACAGGGCTTCCCATCCTTGCAAACAAGCGAGCCAACTGGACGTGAGCAAGTTGGCTGGCGCGAAGTCGTGCCAACTGGGTGTTGAGATGCTGTCGAGCGCCACCGAATGGCTGGCGTCGACGGGCAGCTTCGTCGCAAAGTCGTATCGCATGGTCGCCATTGAGCCGATCGAGAAGCTGTGAATAGAACGCGTCGCGATATTCAGCGATCGGATTCAACAGACTTCCCAGGGTTGTATTCGAAGAATAGGTGTTGGGTCCGCTGCCACAAATTCCAGACGCCATCAGCATCGTGCCGGCCAACACGGCCGCGGCTTCCAAAGTCAATTCGTCACTCGAAAGGTCGTGTTCCTGTTGGATTCTGGCCATCAACGCATCTAAGGTAACTTGCTGGATGATAAAGCGTCGATAGTTTCCATCCAGGTCGATATGCGTCGGGTCCCACTGTCCAAAATGGTAGTT
>JANPLJ010001026.1:0-1650 GCA_031426475.1 Pirellulaceae bacterium
GCAAAACGTTGCGAAAAACGAGAACGACGTCCGATGACTGTCAGTTTGCCATCTGGATCGACGCTCTCAACGGTTGTCAGGATGAATACGGATTCCATTCGTCTTTGTTGAGGATGCAAACGATCCAGGCACTACTCGACAAGCAACAAGCTGCTCCCGATCGGGACTCTACGAATTGATCCGGCTTCAGGAACAAACCATTGTACGATCCCATCATTTTCGGTGTTTCGAGCCGCATGTAAATCCAATAAAAACAGCAATCAAGCTTTTTTTATCTTTGCCAGCTCAACTCACCGGCCATCAGCGTAAAGTGTCGAAAAATCTGCAACATTCGACACTTCTCGCCGAACGCCACCTGCATGGACAATCTTGTTCAGTGAATCCCGCAGGCTTGTACCGCGGATCATTGGGCTATTCGCTGATACGGAACAACTCACCCTCTCGCTTTGCCGCCGGATTTGCCTGCGGCAAAGCGAAGATGTTTGGTGGCGATGAGCGAGGAGTTTCGAAAATTCCGCTAATTGTCTGTCCGCTTTCTCCATGGATCTTTTTTATTCCTATGGAGAACTGAATCGACGGCTTGGGGACATGTTTGGAGAAGCGACTTGATTTTCACACTACCCATTTCTGATTTCGAGAAGATCGTACGTCTTTTGTCGGAGGCATTGCAACCGCGTCAAACGATAACAACCTTTGAAAAGAAAATTGCGTTTCTGAATGGCCTCAAGGAATTGATCGATGCGGACGTTTACGTTTGGAGTCTCTGGGCAAAAGACATTGACAGTGACGACGATTCAAGAATGGCCCCGCTGCCTGTGATGTCCGCCGAGGTCAAGCGGACGCGAGTCAAAGTCGGTTGTTTATGCAATGGGCACGCGAATGGAAGCATTTCGGGCGAACGAAAACGCGACTTTTGGCCTGGCGTACGATTGATAGCCGACCATGGTTGGTCAACGGAAGAGGAGAGGTGCCTTGCAATAGAAACCTTAAGTCATCCCGATTTCGGCTCGTTCATTTCGGCATCGAAGTCGCTGATGAACACGGAACTTCCACACTTTACCTGGCGAAATGGAGATTGTGTCGACAACACGGCATGGGACGTTGTCGCAAAGCGATGGTGCCAGACCGGGTTACATCATTCGCTCTTTTCAAGATATCGACTTCCAGGACCATCGATTTCTTGTGTCGGTTTCCACCGTGCAACTTCCAAAGCACCATTCTCGGAGCGCGATATAGCAATTGTTGATAGCGTTATCGGTCACTTCGATTGGCTCCATCGCGATCTCTGTGAAGGTGACAGGGAAAAATACGTTTCGAAACTGTCGCCTCGGGAGCGTCAGGTTCTGAGGTGTTTATTGCGAGGCCAGCACAAGCGGACTATCGCTCGGCACCTGTCGATAAGCGAATATACCGTAGGCGATTACGTCAAAGACGTTTACAAGAAATTCGATGTCAAATCACAAGCCGAGCTACAAGCCAAATTCTTGTTTGGTGAGGAATCACTGGAAAAGTTGCTCTTAATCGAAGATCGGTAAGAGCGAATAGTGGAGTCACCCCAGTGATCACGGGAAGGGTGATAACCCTACGAGCGAGTATTAGCATCAGCTTGCAACTTACCGCGACAGGCACGAAGCCAACGACTGGCTAACG
>JANPLJ010001027.1:0-2322 GCA_031426475.1 Pirellulaceae bacterium
GCATTCTTGTCAACCACTTTCATGGCTGGTGACATTTCGCTTTCAGGAATCGGTTCTCGCGCGAGCGGATGTCCGTTGATGAGTAGTTGACCTTCTTTGATTTCGACGGTATCGCCAGCCAAAGCCACAATACGTTTGATAAAATTTTGCTGACGGTTCCCAGGACTGCGGAAGACGACAAGATCCCCACGCGAAAACGAAGCGGTTTCAATTCTCAGCCTGTTCACCAATACGCGGTCCCCCGGAATGAGCGAAGGCGACATGCTTGCGGTTGGTAAATAGAAGGCCGCGAAAGTGTTCGCGCGAAGAAAGAGTACGAGTCCAATCGCATAGGGCAACAACGTGAAGATCATTAGCCCATAAACGATCGGCCTGTTGTATTCCTGAGGCTCGTATTCGATGGCGGCCATGCTCTGCGCGATCGCCTTTGCATCACGGGCCGACCATAAGCAAAACGCGATACCTGCCAGGAGCAGTCCGCCAAGTCCGATCATGACGGTACGAAAGTCCCCCAAAAAGACCATGATCGCGACAATCGGCAAGAACATCATCGAGATGCAGTACATAATCAAACCGCGACCAACGCGACCACAGTATATCTGACCTAGTCCACAACAGATCGTAGAAAGCCAGTACGCTACCGAGGGTTTACGAATATGCGAAAACTTATTTGACATTGGGCATCTCCGAAATCGCTTTCTCCGCTACCAACGAATATTCGCGCGTTGGTTCGATAAGCATTTGAACAAAGCATGCGGTCCGAATAATGCACACGAGGACCGCTGCGGACGTGACCCAGTGAGGAACATTCTGAGAAGCGGTGAGGCTTGGCTGCGGAAACGCTTTCGTTACCGGCCAACGCGACTGGGAAGACTGTTCGATCGAGGCCATTACGCTATGCGAAAAGGTCGACGGCGGAGCCAGCTTTCGCTTCTCTGCCAACCACCGTGCTAGTATTTCGTCTTGATTCATAATTGACTCTGCGTAGCGCTGGAGTCCAGGCTTTAGCCGCTCTTCGAAATTAAAGAGCGCCTAAAGGCTGTACTCCAACATGATTGCAACAAATTCCATCGCTCAAAGTGACTATTATAAATTGGTTTGTGAATTTCCATTTGCATCGGTCGTGACCGACTGCAAGTCTTTCAGCTCACGCCTCAATCGCTCCTTCGCACGACTGATACGCGACTTCACCGTTCCCAGGGGAATTCCTTCCATGGCGGCGATCTCGGCAAGTGGTATCTGCTGAATTTCGGACAGAATGAAAGCCGTTCGTTGTTCGATCGACATCTTATTCAAAGCCTCATCCAGCCGATCCCGCGTCTCTCGGTTCAAGGCAGAGGTGTCCGGCGAAGCCGCACCACTCACCAAGTCGTTCATATCGCTTGACTTAAGCGAACGCCGCTTCAGGTGATTGCAGCAGCGGTTGTGGGCGATCGTCAAAAGCCATGTCGAGAACTTAGCCCGGCGAGCATCGAACGAACGAAGATTCTTGAACGCCGCCATAAACACTTCCTGAGCCAAATCCTCGACATCGGACATGTTGCGCACCATTCCATGCACAAATCCATACACGGAACGTTCGTGTCGTTCGACAAGTAAGCGGTAGGCCTCGATATCGCCTACGAGCACCTGCTCGATGATTTCTTCGTCGTTCATGCCGCTCCAGTTCGATTCTGTCTCGATGTCAGCTTATACAACTACCCCCGTCGCTGGGTTCCACAAATTTTGACATTTCTTGCTGTTCGCCTGCAAGTTATGCTTGTTGCCTTACAAAGTTTTGTTGCTAAAACGGCTAGAATGTGGCCATTCGCGGATAGGCTGTGAATGAAAACGTGGCCCCGCGGCTCCGCCCGCGGGAAGCAGAACTGTCAGCGGACGGAGCCGCTGCCCCACATCTCGCGGAGCGAGAAGCGACAATCATTAGTTTGGGGCATAGAAGCGAAAGATGACTTTAGAAACAAAGCCAAAGGTCCATCCTCATGGCTGAGGAGATAATACGGAAGCCAATCAGATGGTTTTTCATAACATCTCGTTCGCCCAGCGAGACACGTGTGATTTGTTTGTCGTGTTGAAGGTCCAGAATCTGCTCACGCACCGATTGCAGGAAGCCACCGCTGCCAGCTTGCTTGGGGTCTCGATTGATGGCTTGAAGCATCATCGCCCACTTCTGTTGTGGAAGCAGTGTGAGCATGTTGCCGGTGGCTTCGTCCTGAATGATGATCGATTCATCCCGATCTTGCGAATCCGGTCACAAGCCCCCGGTGATTGTCGCGGTGCTCTGACATATCGACTTGCTTCGACCGATTCGCGAGTGATCTCCGC
>JANPLJ010001028.1:0-1162 GCA_031426475.1 Pirellulaceae bacterium
TCCCAGGCAGGAGCCTGGGAACCAGATGCCGGCGATTAGCGAGAAGTGCCCAAAATCGACATTTTTTGGTTGATCAGAATTGCCTTAAAACCCTCCTTTTTTCGACCCGGCAATCCGCTTTCATGGTTCGGCGTCCCGGGACAGCTCGGGGGAAAGTCACGGTTATCATTGACTCATCCGGACGATAGGCTTACGCTTATAATCCTAAGTCTTGTCTATGGACAGCGAAAAATTCTCATCATGAAGCTTTAGCAAGGCGCTATTCTGGGAGTTCTTGATTAAAGTACAGTCTACTCGACTGCTGGCATCAGGTGCTTCGATGGTTTCTACTGTTAAATCCTATTCAAGCTCGAGGAGGCTTTAATGAGTGAGCATTCTTCATCATTAGGGCGATTTCTGGTGGTGCTGGCGGTGTTTTTAGGGGCCAGTCGATACGTAAATTCCGCCGACTTCGTTGTCGCAAATCGCACCGAAGTTCTGGTCCTGGCTTCGAAAATCCAGGCAACGCAGTTTTTGACGCATGCGACGTTTGGCCCGACGGAGCAGGCGGTCGACACGCTTGCTGCACGAATGCGCGCCATCGGAACGATCGCAGCGGCTTCGGAGTGGATCGACAACCAGATGAATGAATCGCTGACTCCGCCCTCTCGGCACGTTGAGCGTCAGGAGCTGATGATTACCGATGACTACCCTACCTGGTTGATTCAGCCGGCTGGCACGGCGGACACGACAAACGCTTTCTACCCGATGAGATTCCGCGAATACGCGTGGTGGGACATTGCCATCGCCGGACAAGACCAATTGCGTCAGAAGACGGCTTGGGCACTTGCTCAGATTTTCCCGGTGAACCTTTACGGTGGTGGAGGAGAGTTCAACCATGATACGATTGAAAGTCCTGTCATCAACGGACCGCAGAAAAGCAAGTTCTTGGGCCTTTCTCAGTTTTACGACATTTTCGTTGTCAATGCGTTTGGAAAGTATCGCGATATCCTTGGTAAAGTAACCTACCATGCGGTCATGGGAGACTGGTTAAGCTACCGCGGCAATCGACGCGCCCAAGCGGGTTACTTTCCTGACGAGAATTTTGCTCGTGAGGTGATGCAGCTCTTCTCGATTGGATTGTACTTATTGGCTGACGACGGCGAGCAAATGAGAACACTTG
>JANPLJ010001029.1:0-3565 GCA_031426475.1 Pirellulaceae bacterium
GGAAGGTACCGAAGGCCCCGTTCCTGCGACAATCAGATTCATCGATGAGTGCGGTTTGTTGCGCAACGAGAACCAAACCGAACGTGATTGCATTTCCGCTTCCAACCGCCTAAACTGTTGAGCCAAACCAATAGGGTGTCCCTTGGCGATTCTCACCGTCTGCGATTCGAACCGAGGAACCTGACAAGAAGAATGCGAACTTAGTTGCTGTCGATGGCGTCGCTTGTATCAACAGCCTTTGCCTGGAACTGGATAAATTTTGTCGTTCTCCGCAATCGAATTTGAATCGATCCAAGAAAAATGCTGATGCGCATCGCAACGGCTGGATTGGTACTTGTAATCATCGGCGTCGCGATATGTGCTTTCACGCTCCTCCGGCTTATCAACGGAGCCGCGTTGGACGTACAAACGAAAGTCCCTGGCACAGTAACTGCCGTGATCGATGCACCAGGACGCTACTACGTGTGGGACAACCACTGGACGATGTTCAATGGCGGACGTGTTCAATACGCTGCGGACTGGCCCGATACTGCACGGGTCACTATTCAGGATTCTGCGGGACAGCTGTTACCACCATTCGAATAAAAGTAGATGACGTCGGGCGTGATCGAATTGTCACTGTATCTAAACGTACTATGAAACAAGAATTGTGGGCCAGGCTTGGTGGCTTTGGCGTTGGGATTTTGGCGGGTATCGTGGGCATCCCGGTTTTTTTGCTTGGGTTGCTGCGTGGAAGATAATTTAGATGGGATCTGATCGTCATGACAGGAACGCAACGTGAATGGGTCGTTGGCCTGCTTTTGGCGATCATTATTGTATTGGTCTATCTGCCCGCAATGCATGGTGGCTTCATCTGGGACGATGACGATCATCTGACGCATAATGCTGTTGTTGTCGGTCCGCTTGGGTTAAAAGAGATCTGGACGACTTCGGCTGCTCGGATATGCCCGCTGACGCTTAGTTGTTTCTGGCTTCAGCATGCGTTTTGGGGGCTTCATCCGATGCCATATCATATCGTCAATATTTTGATGCATGCGATAAGTGCGGTCCTGCTTTGGCGGATCCTGATTCGATTGCGTGTACCGGGCGCTTGGTTCGGAGCGTTGTTTTGGGCTTTGCATCCGGTGCAAGTTGAATCTGTCGCTTGGATCACAGAGCTCAAGAACACGCAGTCCTGTGTGTTTTATTTGTTGACGATCGTATTCTTTCTGAAGTGGATGGACATTGATTCTGCGATCTCCCAACGACGGCGAGAGCGAGACTACGTGTTGGCAGTCGTTTTTGCGGCGTTAGCAATGGCCAGCAAGTCGTCCACTGTGATTTTACCGGTCGTTCTCGGTTTGTGCGGATGGTGCGTCCGTCGTCGATGGGATTGGCAGAGCATATACCGGCTTATTCCATTCTTTGTATTAGCGGCTCTTGCGAGTGGAGTATCGGTGTGGACGGTAGAGATCGAACGAGCAGGCGATCAGCAATGGATCCGGACTTGGCCGGAGAAGCTTGCGGTCGCTGGTAACATCGTGTGGTTCTATTTTGGTAAATTGCTCTGGCCACAGCCGCTTGTCTTTATCTACCCACGATGGGAAGTCGATGCTGCGCAGGTCTCTTCGTTCATTGGGTCGTTGTGTGTGTGTGGAGTATTCTTATTTCTTTGGTGGAATCGTCAGAGCCGATTGCGGCTTGTTTTTTTCGCTTTCGCATACTTTCTGGTGGCGTTATTGCCCGTGATGGGATTGGTTGATCATTACTTTCTGAGGTATTCGTTTGTCGGGGATCATTTTCAATACTTGGCGAGCATGGGCGTTATTGCGTTGGTCGTGGCGTGCGGCGCAACGCTTTTTGGATATGCAGGTGGTCGCGGGAAATGGGTTGGAGGAGCAATCGGGGTTTTGTTCGCCATCGTGCTTGGAAGTCAAACATGGCGCTATGAGCGTGTATTTGCTGACAACGAAAGTCTTTGGCGAGATACGATTACAAAAAATCCGTCGGCTTGGATTGCGCACAATAATCTAGGAAACATATTGGCTTCTCACGGGCAATTCGGAGAAGCCATAGACCATTACAAGGATTCATTGAAACTGAATCCGGGCAACGCTCAGTCGCACAATAACATGGGGGTCGCGTTGATGGCGATTGGGCAACCGTTGTTGGCGATCGAGCACTACACAGAAGCAATGGGTTTAAATCCGAGTTATTCGGATGCGGAACTTAATCTCAAAGTCGCTCGAGCGGCGCTTAGCAACCGTGCCGAAGCGGAGGGGAGCCGATTGGCGTCGCAGGGGCAATCCGCCGAGGCGATCGGTTGCTACTCGGATGCGATTCGATGGAACCCAGACAACGTCAACGCGCACAACAACCTGGGAAGTTTCCTGTTGGCTCTGGGGCGACCGGAAGCCGCAGCCATGGAATTCATGAATTCGATTCGATTGAATCCCAATATAGCAGACACGCAATTCAATTTGGGAATCGCTCTTTCGTCTCTGGGGAAGTACGAAGAAGCGATCGCTCCATACTCGGAAGCGTTGCGATTGAGCCCTGAAGATGCTGAAGTGCACCACCGCTTTGGAATCGCGTTGACGTATTGCGGGAAGCACGCGGAGGCGATTCTCCATTTCACCGAGGCATTGCGGCTGAGACCGGATTTTGCTGAGGCGCACAATAATCTTGGTGTCTTGTTCGCTCAACAAGACCGTCGCGACGAAGCCGAGTCGCATTTCTTGGAAGCGCTGCGACTGAAACCGGATCATACCGATGCGCAGGCCAATCTTGAAAGGATTCGATCGCCATGAGGCCGATGAAGCGGACATGGGTCATTGGCCTGATCTTGGTGTTGCTTGGGGTAGTTGTCTATTTGCCCGCCATGCGTGGTGAATTCATTTGTCCGGTTGCTTCTTCCTGATGAGTATGATGGTTTATTTTCGGTTCAATCGATGGAAATCAACGCAGAGTGACGGTAAAGGACGGTGGTGTTATTATGGGCTCGCTATGGGCTTGTTCTTCTGTGCGCTTCTGAGCAAAAGCGTTACATGTTCGATGCCAGCCGTCATTCTTTTGCTCCTTTGGTGGAAATAAGAGAAGGTCACGCCGACCAACCTACAAGCCCAGTTCGCACAACAGATCAAAAGGGCAGCTAACGAAACCTCCACCAATCAGCGATCGGAAACTTGAGCTTTTCTGCGACTGGTTCGATTTCAGCTCGAAAGCGTTTGGCGTCGACTGGATAGCCCGCAGTAGGTTTCAAGTTCTTGAGGTGCGTTTGCCAGTAGCTATTCAATCGAGCCATCAATCCTTCGCGAATCCATTTGGCGGCCATCGAAGCCAGTGCCGAAGCGAAGAGCCGATCCCCTTTGACGAGAAAGCACCAACGCGAATCGTGATCTCCCCAGCGTGCTCGATAGTCGCTGCGGGTTGGTGATTCGTCGACAACGTCAAACCAGGTTTCAGGCATCGCGTCCATCAACAACGCTTGATAGCGATTGCGTCCTCCATGCTTGTCGAAGTAGACATGGATTGAATCGATCGATTGGGAGTGCTCAGCGACGTACCGATCCAAGCAGTCGGCGGC
>JANPLJ010001030.1:0-5549 GCA_031426475.1 Pirellulaceae bacterium
TTTGCCCGTTGCCAGTCGTTCCGTTTACTTTGCTGGTCGTAAATCGATACCCAGCATCGCGGAGCGTAATAAAATGTTGTGGGTTGGCAGGATCTCGCTCGAAGGTCTTTCGTAGTCGCAAAATAAATTGGTCGACGCTTCGAGTCTGCATATCGCCGACCATATCCCAGACTTCGCTCAAAAGCTCCTGTCGCGAGATGACTCGACCTTCATTTTCAGCAAAGTATCTGAGCAATTGAAGTTCTTTGTGAGTAAGCTTGATCTGCTCCTGCCCGATCCTCACTTCGTACGTCTCAAAGTTAACATAGGCATTCCCAAAGACAAGTTCACTGAGCTTCTTGCTCGGCGGGTTCTTGTCTGGTTGTTCGGTTCGCGGTGAGTGCCGGAGCAGGTTGCGAACCCGGCTTAGGAGCTCATCCAAGTCGAATGGCTTAGTGAGGTATTGGTTTGCCCCTAGGTCGAAGCCTCGTGTACGATCCTCCGCAAGGCTGCGAGCGCTTAGTATCAAGATCGGAACTTGGCTTCCTGTCTCTCGAATCGATTCGCAGACTCGATAGCCGCTCATCCCGGGTAGCATAAGATCCAAAACGATCAAGTCAAACGCATAATGGTCTGCCGTAAACAACCGCATCGCCGTTTGCCCATCGTCGACAAGCGTGACTCGATAGCCTTCTGCTTCCAGGTTGTATTTTATTCCAGCCCCTAGATGTTGTTCGTCTTCAACGACGAGTATGTTTTTGCGTTGGTTCATGAAAGCAATTTAGCTGCAGGCAATCGAATTTCGAATCGAGTTCCAGCTTGATTCGGAGTGTCCACGATCGCGATTTTACCACGTAGTCGTCGGACTACTGTCCGCACCAAGAATAGTCCGAGCCCAGTGCCCGGTTTCTTTCGTTCTAGCTCATTGCCAATTCGAAAGAATCGTCCGAAGACTCTTCTCCGCATATTTCGAGGAATTCCGGGGCCGTTATCGTTGATAGTCGCTAAAAGCCAACCGTGATCGCTCTCCATCCGAAGCGTCACCTCCACTTTGGGGGGCGTTCCAGCATATTTTAATGCATTGTCCAGCAAGTTTCGGAAGAGGATTTCCAGATCGACCAACAGCCCGTTGACCGTGATTCGCTGAAGATCCAAATGAACACTGGAAAGTTCTAGTGAGTGTCGGTTGCACAATTCGGGGACGATTCGCTCGATCAATTCGTCGACGCGAACATCACAGGTGGCGATGTTCTTTTCGTCTGGTTGGTGTGAGAGTCGGGCAACGTCTAGCAACTGGGAGATCAGCTGGTCAAGTCGCTCGACATCTTCCAGCATCGACTCGTAGAAATTCTGCCGCTGTTCTTCCGCCACTGGGCGACGACCGAGTGTTTGCAAGTATAGCTTGAGAGAAGCGATCGGGCTTTTGAGTTCGTGAGTCACCGCGTCGATAAAGTTACTTTGACGACGCGTGAGGTTGATCTGCTGGATACTCAGTACCAGATAAAAAACCACCCCAGCGACGACACAAGCGAACATGGCCGAGCCGATACTGAGCAAGGTCCAGGTTTCGCCAAAGATATTCAGGAGAACCCAGCCAATAGTAAGGCAAACCAGCAGCACGATCATCAGAACGGCTAGCAGGATTGGCCACTTAAGGCTTTTTCTTTCAAACATGCTTGATGTTTCTCTAGGGGGATTCCACCACAATTGGCTAGTGAAGAGCTCAATTCGTTCATTGTTTCACGAATTCGACTACGCGGACAAAAATCATTTGTGATTCAAGCTGACGTTAACGGCTCGAAAAGAACTGTTAATCAACATTATTCTGGCGATCCGATGGGATATTTGTGTATGTACTTACTCTTTCGAAAATTTTTCCAATTTTTTTGTCGTATCTGTCGATTGGTAGTGACTAAGTCGTTGACTGTTGCGTACAATTCACGTGGCGGGCTCAATAAACTAATCTAACGGAGGCTTAAACGCCACTAGCCCCTTGAAGGATTCATGTCATGGTTCCAGAAACCGATCCAATTCAGTTTCCTCGTCAAATTTGGCAAGCGGTCTCGGACCAAGCTCGTCAATGTATCGTTGAAAAAGAGTTCTGTCCTGAGCAATCTCGTATCGAGAACCTTCGTTGTGTTCATTTCGAAGGTGAGATCGAATCGAAGTACGGGATACAGCTTTGGTTTTTCGAGGCGGTAGGTGTCGACCCAGTAGGGCGACGCCACATGCTTTACGGGGCTCTCGATTTTTCGGTACAGTATGGCCTTCTTGTTCCAAGCCAAACGGCCCTATTCGAAGACGCAGAACTTCGCCAGCGATTTTTAAACTGCGAGATGGCGCAGACCGAGAATTCGGTGTGGCAGAAAGCGTCGACCCGCTTTTGGGTACGCACTGCTTGCCTGGGAGTCGTTGTAACGGCGATGATGTGGGCGAGTATCCTTGTCACTTATGTGATTCAGGGTTAATTCGCAAGCCAGTCCAGTCGGAGCAGGGGAGACATCATAGCCTCCCCCCCGGGCACGTTGCGTACCGTACCCTTATAGCTCCATCAACACCTGGCGCTGGTGGACGCCCAAGAAGTTACTTGTCTTTCACTTCGAATTCGGCGTCGATCGCATCGTCTTCCGGTTTGCTTTCGTCGCTAGCACCGGTCGAGGCTGCTCCAGCTTTCTCGTAAAGCGTCTTACTGAACGCAGCCGATGCTTGCTCTAGTTCGCTCGTGGCGGACTTGATCGCCTCGGTTTGGCCTCCGCTGATCGCATCCCGAACTTTTTTGATCGCTGCATCCAGAGGTGCCTTATCCGACTCGGATAGTTTTTCACCTTGCTCTTTGATCGTCTTCTCAAGTTGATAGACGAGGTTCTCGCCGCGATTCTTGGCCTCGGCAAGTTCGAAAGCTTTCTTATCCTCGTCTGCATGCTCTTCGGCATCGCGTCGCATGCGTTCGATCTCGTCTTTGCTGAGTCCACTAGACTGTTCGATTTTTACGCTTGCTTCTTTGCCTGTTCCGACGTCGCGAGCAGAAACATTCAAAATACCGTTTTGATCGATGTCGAATTTGACTTCGATCTGCGGTGTACCACGAGGTGCTGGCGGAATTCCCTCCAAATTGAATGCTCCAAGCAGTCGGTTTTGCTGGGCCATCTTTCTTTCGCCTTGGAAAACGCTCACCGTGACGGCGGTTTGGCTATCGGCGGCCGTTGAGAAGGTATTCTTCTTTTCGACAGGGATGGTTGTATTTCGCTCGATAAGCGCGGTGAGTACTCCGCCTTCGGTTTCGATTCCGAGTGTCAGCGGTGTCACATCCAACAGTAATACGTCTCGTCGTTCACCCGAGAGAACGCTTCCTTGAATCGCGGCGCCAACGGCGACAACTTCATCAGGGTTAACGCCTTGATGGGGTTCCTTTCCAAAAATTTCTTTCACGATCTGCCGAATCTTGGGAACTCGCGTGGAACCGCCGACCAAAACGATTTCATCGATGTCAGATGGCTTCAGCTTGGCATCTTGCAGAGCTTGCATCACGGGCTTGCGGCATCGTTCCATGAGATCATCTGCAAGTTCCTCGAACTTGGATCGGGTGATCGCCATTTGCAAGTGTTTTGGACCTGACGCATCAGCGGTAATGAACGGTAGGTTGACGTCGGTTTGCGGGACGCTGCTCAGTTCTTTTTTAGCTTTTTCGCAAGCTTCTTGTAGACGTTGAAGCGACATTGGTTCCTTACGAAGGTCGATCCCATAGTCCTTTTGGAATTGCCCCGCAACATAATTGACCAACGTCTGGTCGAAGTCATCTCCGCCCAAGTGGGTATCTCCACTTGTACTGATGACCTCAAAGACCTTGCTCTCTTGCTCGTCGCCGCTCATGGCGACTTCCATGACGGAAACGTCGAACGTTCCACCACCCAAGTCAAATACGGCGATCTTGTGATCTTTGGTTTTATCGAGACCATATGCCAGGGCTGCAGCGGTCGGTTCGTTGATAATTCGAGCGACTTCTAGGCCCGCGATTTGGCCGGCGTCCTTGGTAGCTTGTCGTTGTGCATCATTAAAATACGCAGGGACGGTGATGACAGCTTTGCTGACTCGATGCCCGAGGTAGGATTCCGCGGCTTCCTTCAGCTTTCGCAGGACTTTTGCAGAGATTTCTTGCGGCGTGTATTGCTGGTCGCCGATTTGAACCTTAACGTACTCGTTTGCTCCCCCGATGACTTGATACGGAACAAGCTTTTCTTCCGATTCAACTTCGGCATGCCGTCTACCCATAAATCGCTTCACGGAATAGATCGTTCGGCGCGGATTGGTCACAGCCTGACGACGGGCTGGTTCGCCAACGATTGTCTCATTCTTGTCATTAAACGCAACGACGCTGGGGGTAAGTCGATTTCCTTCAGCATTGGGGATAACCTTGACTTCGCTGCCTTCCATGACTGCAACCACCGAATTGGTTGTTCCCAAGTCAATTCCGATAATCTTTTCGCCAGACGCCATTTTTTGAATTCCTTAATACCGTTTGCGAGATCTTAAAAGCCTGCCAAGGCACGTTTCACTGAGAGTTCTCCCGTCCGGAGCAACAAGCGTGCCAAAAGTTGGATACGCCTCTCGTATGCGTGAGCCAGACCGACTAAAATATCTTTCTAGCCTATTTCTTAGGTTCCACTGATCGTTTCGCTCGTTTTCTTCCTGGTGTCGCGGGCGGAAAGGGCGGCTAAATCGATGCCACAGTTGCCAATTTGACAGGGGACGAAGCCCTGATCAGTTTTACTTGAACGGAGAATCAGCATGGTTCGAAGCCGCAAGGATTCGACTTCAGAGGGTGCAGAGCCCTCTCAAAAGAAACCGGCGTCGGCTCGTGCCTCGCTTTCTTTCCCGGAAAAGCTTGCCTTCATGGATCAGGAACTCCTCCGCCTTGCGGAAGAAAGGATCGAGTTGCTGCGGCGGTGGGAGCTGGAGTCGCAAGCCGACCCAAAGCACGCCGCGGCTAAGCTTTCGATCTGGGAGCAGCAATCCATGAGCGACGAAGCGTTAAAAGAGCTCTCGCCAGATAGTCGCCTGCCTGCATCGCTTGCCATCGAGTTGTTGCGAACAATGGTGGGTGTCACGCAATATTCGCTGGAATCTCCCACTCCCGTCGCCTACCTCGGCCCGATGTATTCCTACAGCTACCTCGCTGCTGCGAAGTACTTTTCGACGGCCGCTCGCTTGTCTCCCGTCGGTACGATTGCAGCTGTCTTCGAGGAAATCGTTCGCAACCAAGCCGAGTATGGAGTGGTGCCGATCGAGAATTCTACCGACGGACGAATCGTAGATACCTTTACTATGTTTTCAACGGTGTCGGTCAGGATTTGCGGTGAGGTTCTACTCCCCATCCATCATTGCCTCCTTGGAAAATGCGAACGTGAAGAGATTCGCGAGGTCTATTCGAAACCGCAAGCTCTATCGCAATGCCGAAGGTGGCTCAGTCAGCATTTACCCGATGCTCGTCTGATCGAGATCAACAGCACAACAGCTGCAGCGAGATTGGCTGCCGAGAAATCGGGAGTCGCCGCCATCGCTTCGATCGAAGC
>JANPLJ010001031.1:0-4319 GCA_031426475.1 Pirellulaceae bacterium
ATATTCAATCATTGGCTAGGCTACGCATTGGAATGAGCCCAGCTATAAATGAAGCCGAGATAAGTAGGTCTCGGTACCGCCTCCAGCGCCAAACCGCCCGTAGGGCACCTGATCCAAAATGCCACACCAACACTTTCAAAAATCTCGACCGGCTTCGCCGTCTGATCGCCGCTGCGCGAAAAATATCCGCCCAGAACCGCTCGGCATATGCTTATTTAAGGACTAGAGATATTATTCTTAGTTGGTAGCGATTGAAGGGCTTGCGTAGTTCTCGACCGGCATTACGACACAGGCCGCATGCTCGCTGTTGCGAATCAGGATGCGATTCCCTGCGATGGCGATCGTGTTCCAGGTAATTCCCGAAAGAACTGATATTTCTCCAACCTCGTGAAATGCTTCCGAACTGGCTCGCCCAACGACGATGCGACCGTCTTCGCAACTGACGACGAGATGATTGCCGACCAAGAGCAGTTGGCCATGCCCGAAACGACCATTCCGCGAATCCTTCCACATGCGTTTGCCCGAATCGGCATCAACGCATTCGAGAATGCCATCACTGATCGCAAAAAGAAAGCCGTTGCGATAGATCGCGCTCGTAAACTTCGTTTTGAGAAGCGATGTGTTTTTCCATTTCGATTTGACTACGAAATTCGGCGGTGAACTCTCCGAAAAATCGAGCATTTCAGAGCCTCCTCCATAGGCTTTCGAAATCAAAATGTGCTTCGAATCGATCGCGACGGCCTGGGAAACCGTCGCACCTCCGTTGCTTTGTCCTGGCCAGTCATGACTCCAGAGTACGTTTCCCGATTTGGGATTGTGTCCAGTCACTGTCGATTCGTTCACAATGACAATCTGCTTCTCATCGAGAATTGTCATGGCAGAGGGAGACGCGTAGCTGATCTGAGCGTTGCCTCCTCGCCAACGTTCTTCGCCCGTCAGGCGATCCAACGCGATTAAACCACCTGGTGAACGGCCGGATGCGCCTCCAAAAGGGACAATTACCAAGTCGCCGTCCAGCAAGGGCGAGCCGCTTCGTCCCCAGGTCACTGCACCTTCTGCCTCCTTCTGGGTAATGCCTGCTTTTTCAAGCAGGTCGACTTTCCAAACCAGTTTTCCCGAAGCCAGTTCGCCGCAACAAACGATTCCTGTCGAGCTTTGCACAAAAAAACGTTCGCCGTCGATAGTTGGCGTCGCACTTGGTCCGCCTCCATCCATCGCGTGATAATGGCGACGTTCCAACGGAGTCCGCCATCGCACGCTGCCGTCGTTCCAATCTAATGCAACGATACAATCTCGCCCCTCGAACTCCTCCAACGTGACTGACAAGCCGTTTTGAATCGCAAATCCCGACCATCCCAAACCAATCGATTTCTTCCAAAGGATACGAGGCAAATCGTCATTCCACGTTTCCGAAAGCTCGATACTCGACACAATCCCGGTTCGATCATTCCCGAGGAACTGTCGGAACGAAGGTGACTTCTCGAGTGTCGTCAGCTCGGGTGTATGATCGACCGCATCGTTCACTACCTCTGCCAAAGTCTTTGGGGAGGCATTACGAAGGCGGAATTGAGGTACGAGTTCGCCGGAAAAGCCACGAAATTCATAATTTCGCAAAAAAATCGCGACACCAAAGATTGGGATCGAGAGCGATAGTAAGCGAAGCTTGAGCGAGATCGAGTTGTTTATCAGGAACCAAACAAGCCCGAAAAAGCATGCGAGAAGGTGACTTAGCGTAAAGGCGATGTTTGCGTTTTGATGATCAAACCGATAGAGGCCAAAATAGCCTAGCCAAGCCAATACGATACAAACGATCGCAGCCCATCCAAATCGACGTTTCCAGCAACGATTGTTCTGCATTTGCCTTGATACTATACCTTTGCTTGTCAAGCGGGTTGCCCCATGGCGAGGAATCGTCAATCATGTGTGAGGTATAAAATGGCTGGAAGCCTATGCCCTTGCAGAAACATACCCACCGATCATCAAATCATTGTCCACTATCTTCGCAAATTTGGGAAAGCCCAGCATGCGCGTAGTTAATTTACCGGATCCAGAAACCGTGGCTTGCTTTGCTGCCTCGGAAATCCGTCGCCAGATCGAGTCGAATCCACATTCGGTGCTTGGGTTAGCCACGGGAGGGACGCCGTTGGGCATATATCGACGATTGATCGAACTTCACCGCAACGATGGTCTCTCATTTCGTCATGTGACGACATTCAATCTCGACGAATATATTGGCCTGGGTTCAGATCATCCCGAAAGCTATAGGATGTTCATGCAGGAGCATCTCTTTCAGCATATCGATGTCTCGCCCGAAAAAACGCATTTACCGGCGGGGAACGCGAGCAACTTACTGCACGAATGTCGAGAATACGAAGTCCGGATTCGCCAAGCAGGTGGCATCGATCTACAGTTGCTTGGAATTGGTTCTGACGGTCACATAGCTTTCAACGAGCCGGGGTCTAGCCTTGCCAGTCGCACTCGTCCTAAAACGCTGACCGAAAGAACACGTAGCGACAACGCTCGCTTTTTCGATTCTCCCGACCAAGTTCCGACGGCAGCGATCACGATGGGAATTGGAACGATTCTCGATGCAACTCGAATCCTTTTGATCGCAACGGGGACTGCGAAAGCCAGCGTTGTCCAAGCAACGGTCGAGGGCCCCGTCACCAGCCTCGTCCCCGCTTCGGCATTGCAGTTTCATGCAAACGTGACGATCGTTGTCGATGACGCGGCGGCAAGTCTTTTAACATTCAGAGAATACTACCAGCGTTCAGAGATAGAACGCCTTCGTTTGGAAACGAGTCATTCATGAGATTGCTGGCTACCATTTCGGGACAATCGAAAGCCGAAGCCATCGTTGCTTATTTGCTTACAAAGCAAATCTCGACGCACGTCGAATCCGGATCTCCAGACGGCCAATGGGAACTCTGGATACGCGATGAAGATCGGCTCGACGAAGCTCGTCAAGAGCTCGAAGCGTATTTAGTGAACCCTAACGATCCGAAATACATCGACGCGGTCCGGCAAGCCCAACTGATCGTTCAAGAGAAACGCAAACAGCGACAGGAAGCCGTCCGTAACGTAAAAACCGGGCGTTCTGTCTTCCGAGGTGGTCCTGCCGGGATGGGAAGAGTACCGCCGATCACACTGATGTTGATTGTACTAGCGTCCATTATCAGTTTGATCACCAACTTCATGAAACCGATGAAAGGGAACGAGTTTGGGATTCTTGTGCAAGATGAGATGCAATTCGTCAGCACCAACGATTTTTACTCGAGCAAGAATGATCCGGCTGCGAGCTTAAAGAAAGGCGAAATCTGGCGGGTCTTCACTCCTATCTTTCCGCATGGACATTCGTTGCATCTCCTCTTCAATGTCCTCGCCATCATCCAGCTCGGGCAGATCGTAGAACGGATGGAAGGCACTCTGCGTTTCGCTCTGTTGGTATTGATCACAGCGGTATTCTCCAGCCTTCTTCAAGGTTTATTACCTGAAAAACTTTTTGGCTATCCGTTTTTTGGGGGGCTTTCAGGTGTCGTCTTCGGAATCTTTGGTTTCTTATTGATGAAGTCGAACTTGAGACCGGAGATCGGTATCAGGCTTTCTCAAACATCGGTAATCATCATGCTCGGTTGGATGGTGGCTGGTTTCACCGGCATGATGGGACCAATCGCCAATATGGCTCATCTAGGAGGCTTTCTCGCTGGTGTGATACTCGCCTATTGGGATGCTCAGCAAGCGACGGCAAGCGGAAGGAAGTAGCCAATCGAATGAATCGTCCAATCACGATCGGACCATCTGAGTTCATACGTCAGACAGTCGATGTCAACTTAGCAGAGCGGTCCTACCCGATCCTTCTCTCGTCAGACAACCTGTCGGCGAATTGCATGCACCTTCTTCGCTCGATCGAATCGGTCTCGCATGCTTTCATTGTCGCGGACCAAGCCGTTGCGTCGCCGTTTCTTGAACAGATATTGACCGTCGTGAAAGAGCTCCCATTGCGAGCCACTCCATACATCGTTCCGAGTGGTGAATCTTCGAAATCGATCGACCAGCTATCGCAAATTTGGAATGCCATGCTGGAAGCCAAGTCGGACCGAGCGAGTATGGTGATCGCGCTTGGCGGTGGCGTCATCGGTGACTTGGCCGGTTTTGCCGCCGCGAGCTTTGCACGGGGACTGCGATTTGTGCAGATTCCTACGACTTTGCTCGCCATGGTGGATAGCAGTGTCGGCGGAAAAACAGGGATCAATCTTCCCCACGCAAAGAATATGGTCGGCGCGTTCTGGCAGCCGTCCGCCGTCATCATCGATACCGCG
>JANPLJ010001032.1:0-2759 GCA_031426475.1 Pirellulaceae bacterium
GCCCAAGGGCCTCTGGCCTGGCAAGAGTACGATGATCCGATGCCGAAATGGCCGATAGGAGATGCAGAGTCGCTCGGTATCCCCAACCGAGGTAGACCCGCCACTAATTTCGCTTGCAAACCTTGTATTTAGGATTTCCACAGGTAAATTGAGCAACGCAATGAAGAAAACTGCATTCCAGGTGCGGCATGTTCTTTGACTGAAATGCTTATCAATTCATTCTGTTCTCGTTTAATCATTGCGACCTGCTATGACGAAGTGTCATTTTAGAACCTGCAAACTTGGGAGACAATCGAGTGGTCCATTCTATTTTTATCGGTAGGACGTTGGCGAGTAGCGTATCGAGCGACTTAGGCGGTAGAAATGGCAAAGCAGGATCGAGCAAACGACGCCTAGTGACAAAATCTCGAATGCAATTGCGTCGCAGGCTGCTTTCTTTGGAGTTGTTGGAAAACAGAATCTTGTATGTGAACGGGGTTTGGTATGGGGTCTTCGGCGGTATGGCACCCGGAGAAAATCTCGAGGCCCAGGCTCAATATGGCCGCAATCTTCTTGAATCGTATGGTGTCCAACAGCAGCAGGTTCGTGTTGCGAAAGCATTGGACCTAAGTGGCACTTTTCTGCTCGAAACGCCTATCGAAACAACTCAAGCAGCCCTCGTGAGCGAGCTTCAGTCGGTACCCGGCTTTGTCTTTGTCGATGACTATACAGCCGACACTGCAATTCCTTCGAGAGGGAAGACGCGGCCGAAAAGTGATGAATTTGTCCCTGGTAATCCTCCGGAAGCGACAAACGTGCTATCCGAGGACGCGGGGTCCACAAGCTCTGAGAGCATGGAGGAAAGTGAACTGGAAAGCGAGCCTTGGGTGGATCAAATTGGCCCGATTGAGAATCGTGCCCTTTCGACGCAGATTGCTTCAACCGACGTACTGAGCAATGACAACGCCGGTGCAACCTCCACGTCTGGCTTCACGCAGAGCGAGACCAGCGTAGTTGCCTTCGGAAACACCGTCATCGTCGGATTCAATGATGCGGGATCCAACGTGGGGAACAGCAAGTTTACCGGCTATTCCCGTTCAACCGATGGTGGCAACACTTTTACCGACGGCGGCACACTGCCTACGAATCCTTTGGGTGACAGCGGTGATCCAGTCTTGGCAGTGAACGAGACGACGGGACGTATTTATTTCTCGACGCTTGGCCGGAGTGGCGATCAAAATATCCAAATGTTTCGATCGGATGACGGCGGCGCGACGTGGCAACTTCCAGTCATCGCTACGCCAGGTGGACTCAGTGAAGACAAACAATGGCACACGGTTGATAATTTTCCGGGCTCCGGCAACGGAAATGTTTATATGGTGTCCCGTCGATTTGGCGGGGCCAATACCGGCATCTACTTTTTCCGCTCGACCAACAACGGCAACACGTTTGGCCCGAACGGAGGAACACTGATTACAACAGGCAATCAAGGGGCCTATGTCGCGGTCGGTCCGGATCATTCTGTCTACGTCTTTTGGTTTGCAGGCACGACGATTCAGATGCGCAAGTCGCTCGATCAAGGCGTGACGTTTGGTGCGCCGGTAACGGTCGCAACCTATATTGCGGCTGGCGGAACGAATGGTGATCTTGGTCTAACGGGTATCCGCCAAGGGACGACGACGGCGTCAGGGTTTCGCTCCAGTAAGTTTCCCCATGCGGCGGTCAACCCCGTCACCGGAAACGTTTACGTTACATACAATGACGATGGCGCCGGCGTGGACAAAGCCGACGTCTATGTCGTGCAATCGACCAACGGTGGTACGACGTGGGGGACTCCTATCAAAGTAAACGAGGACGTCACCACGACCGACCAATGGCAACCAACCCTGGCGGTCACTCCCGGCGGAGATCGGCTGGGTATCTTTTATTACAGTCGACAAGATGATCCAACCGCCAACAACCTGTTTCGGTACTACGGACGAATCGCGAATATCTCCGGTTCGACACTCTCGTTCATCCCCAGCTTCCCTGTCAGCGACGCTCCGTCGCTTCCAGAGTTCGGTCGAGACTCGTTCATCAACTCCGTCTACATGGGAGACTATAACTCGGCTCATACAACACCTGGCACGTTTCATCTGAGCTGGTCTGACAATCGCGACAACTTGCCTGGTGCCGCGCCTCGGAAAGACCCAAACGTCTACTATAAAAAGCTTGCTTTGCCATCGGTAACCTCGACCATCCCCATCGTTGGGTCGGTGGTGTCGACCGTTCCAACCGATTATGTCGTGAACTTTACGGACCCGATCCAAGCGACAACGATTCAGGCTGGCGATTTCTTGGTAGACGGACTCCCATCGAATCTCACTCCGATCATCAATTCGTCTCGGCAGGTTACCTTTCGGTTTGCATCTCCTCCGATCGCGGTTCAAGGACTGCATACCATGAGCATGGCGGCGGGATCAGTACTACAAGACCCAACGGGCACTGGGCTGTCGGCTTTTTCTGGTTCGTTTCGTTACGATACCCTTCCGTTGCAAGTCACGACAACCGTTCCACTGGCCAACGGAATTTTCACCTTGCCCACGCCATTTACTTACGATGTAAATTTCAATGAAGCGGTCGATCCGGCCTCGATCCAAGCGACCGACCTCCTGTTGAGCGGGATTGGGGGCGCATTTGTGAGCAGCGTCACGGTGCTCCCAGGGAATACAACGGCCCGCTTCACCATCTCCGGCCTTACCGCCCAAGGAACTCTGACGGCGGCTATCCTAGGTTCGACG
>JANPLJ010001033.1:0-4541 GCA_031426475.1 Pirellulaceae bacterium
ACAGCGAATTTGAATACCGAAGATGATCAAGTCCTCGTGAACTCCTGGTTGGCCGAACGTTTGAAGGTAGGAGTAGGCGATTCATTGCGAATCGACTATTTCTTGCCCGAGACCGTCGATGGCACCGAAGTCGAGCAAACGTTTACTGCGAAAATTGTGGCGGTTTTGCCACTCACCGAGCCAGAGACGGAGTACAACCGAAGACGTGCCGCAAAATTCTTGAGTTCCCCTACGGCGTTCAATGATCCGGCTCTTACGCCCGATGTACCTGGTATAACGGATCAGGTTTCAATCAATGATTGGGATTTGCCATTCGTGCTCAAGCGGACGGTTCCCGACGAAGACGATGCCTATTGGAACAAGCATCGCCTGACCCCCAAGATTTTTTTGCCGCTCAAACGCGGTCAAGCGTTGTTTGGATCGAGATTTGGATCGGTCAGTTCGATTCGCATTTCGACCGAAGCGGTAGCTTCGGTCGACGAAATCGAAAATCGATTGATCGCCAAGCTTCGTACATTAGTGCCCGAACTCGGTTGGCAATTGATCCCGCTTCGCAACCAGCAGCTAGCCGCAGCGAAGGGAACAACGCCGTTCGACGCCTTGTTCCTGTCTTTGAGTTTCTTTGTGATCTTAGCGGCTCTGATACTCGTAACACTTCTCTTTCGATTAGGTATTGAACGACGAGCATCGCATTGGGGACTGTTGTTATCTTTGGGATGGCCATTGCGGCGAGTACGATATCTGCTCGCGATCGAAGGTTTGTGTTTGGCTTGCGTTGGAAGCGTCGTTGGAGTCGCCTTAGGTATCTTGTACGCATCAGGCGTCTTGTACTTGCTGCACTCATGGTGGGTGGGAGCCGTCGGAGCTCCATTCCTTACGTTCTTCGTCACAACAAAAAGCCTGATCGTAGGTTTGCTCGCAGGAATTCTGATGGCGATGTTGACCATCTGGTTTGCAACGAGATTGCTTGCGAAACAACCCATGGTGCGATTGCTGCGCGGGCGTGTTGAGGCACCGATCGTTCGTCAACAAGTCGTTGGAAAAAATTGGTCGTCGATTTTGATTCTAGGCATTCTTCTGGCGACCATCGGCATTACGATTTTGGGCTTGTTTTTGAACGGCCAAGCGGCAGGCGGTGCCTTTGTCGGAGCGGGAATGTTGGCTTTGCTTGGAATGTTGATGGAGACATCGAGACGCTTGCGAAGCTATGCGTTGTCGAAGACGCTTAGCTCAGGCCCCTCGTTGTTGTCATTGGCGGCCAGTAGTATCCGTCGCAATCCGCTTCGTTCGGTATTGGCGATCGGTTTAGTTTCGGTGGCAACGCTTCTCATTCTATCGATGAGTCTCTTTGAAGGGGTACCCGACGAGCAAGGAACAGGAGGCTTTCAGTTGATGGCCGAATCGAGTGTGTCTATCGGAAAGAGCTTCAGTGATCCAGAATACGTTCGAGAAACCCTTGGCAAGAAAGCTTCCCCGGTACTCGATGCAACCATCATCCCGATACGCGTTCACGATGGAGACGATGCAGGCTGTAATAACCTTTACCAAGCGTCGCAACCACGTGTACTGGGAATGAGCCCACGGATTGTCGACTATGACAAAGGTCGATCATCGCGTGAAACATTCGCCTGGGCAGGTGCGGCCACGGCGGCCGACGACGTTGAACGAGAATCTCGATGGCGACTGCTCGAACGCATTGGAGATGGCTCCAAGGAGAATCCGTTTCCCGTGTTCATCGATCAAAACACCGCGCTCTGGGCATTGCACTTGACGGGTGGTATCGGTCAGAAATTCGCGTACACGTTCGGTTCGACGGAACACCACTTTATCACAGCGGGACTTCTACAGAATACGATCCTTCAAGGAAGTCTCATCTTGGGTGAAAAGAATTTCGCTCGCGCTTTCTCGAGTGTAAGTGGCTATCGAGCTTGGCTTGTTCATTGTCCGAAATCCGATAGCGTGGGCGAGACGACCGATCTTCTCGAAACTGGCTGGGCCGATGAAGGGATGGATGTCGTTGGAAGCGACAGCGTTCTTCAAAACTTTCTGGCGGTCCAAAACACGTACCTCAAAGCCTTTCAATCGCTCGGTGCTTTGGGATTACTGTTGGGGACGTTTGGACTTGCCGTCGTGCAGCTTCGATCCGTCATGGAGCGTCAAACGGAGTTTGGCCTATTGCGAGCCATCGGTTTTACGCGATTGCGAATTGGCAGCTTAGTCATGTTCGAGAGTCTTGTCTTGCTAGCCGCTGGTCTCGGAGTTGGCTGCCTGGCCGCCGCTGTAGCGCTGGTACCGACCATTTTTCATGGGACCATCCACCCAAGCTTCACTTCGCCAACGGTGATGCTTGCGATCGTTGCTGCCTTCGGAATCCTCGCGAGTCTTATCGCCGTACGGCGGGCAATGCGACTCAAGTTGCTTGAAGCACTGCGTGGTGATTAGAGATTGGAACCAGGACGCGAAAACATATCGCGATTGTGCTCTAGACAAGTTTCTTAAACGAACGAATCGTCGCGGCGGCTGCGCTATGTGAATCGGGTAATGGAAAGGCTTCGGCGGACAAGTATCCGTCGTATTGCGTTTCCTTCAGCGCGGCGACGATCGGTCCGAAATCGGTGTGCCCGTATCCGGTTGCCTGGCGGTTTGAATCGACGAAATGAACGTGGCCAATCGCGCCTTGACCGAGTCGAATCGCATCTGCGACGTTCGCTTCCTCGATATTCATATGGAACAAATCGGCCAAAAGCTTGACATTCGATGTCGACAGCTCCGTCAGGAAAACGACTCCATCTGCCACTGTCTTGATTAAGTTCGTCTCGTATCGGTTCAATGGTTCGTAAATCAGCGGTACACCTTTGTCGGACGCATGCGCTCCAAGATCATTCAGAGAATCGCGAAGCAGATCAAGCGCCTGACTGCGATCGATCGGTCCGCCCCATTTCCCTTGCATCGAACCGATAATCGCGGGTGCTCCAAAGTGGCTTCCGTAGTCGATCATCGATCGAATGAAATCTTTGGCTGCACTTCGTTTGCTAGGATCCGCGTCTGTTAAGCTTAAACCATGTTTGACCATTCCTGCTCCGGTTCCAACCGCAGCCAATTGCAAACGATTCTGTGCAAGTAAATTTTTGAGTTCTTCGACCGCAACCGCGTTCGGCCCCGGAGCGAAAAGCTCGATCGCGTCGAAACCAAGTTTGGCAGCGGCGATGCAAGCTGCCGGCAAGTCATCCCAGAAAACAAAAGGTCCGCCTCGGGCTTCAGATACCAAACTTACGGTAACAGCTGATCGTATCATCTCGATGTTACCTCGATCATCGCCTTGATGACTCCCGATTCCGGGCGTGTAAATGTCTCGAATTCGCCGATGACATCGTCAAACGACGTACGATGAGTGATCCACGGTTCGGTATTGATCGTCCCATCTTCTATCAATCGAATGATCCGTGTAAAGTCGCGTGGCAAGGCGTTGCGAGAGCCCTTGACCGACAATTCGGGACGATGGAGTACCGTGTGTAGAAACGATACTTCCTGAGTGGTGATCCCAACGTAAACCAACGAACCGGTATGGGCACAGTATTTCAATGCATTTGACATCGATTTGTTGTTGCCGGTAGCATCCGTCACGACAGCGTACATGTCACCTCCCGTGATTGCTCGCATCTGATCGATTTCGCTATCGTCACCTTTGGCAAGGATCGTATTCTTGATGCCGTAGGTCTTTCGGCAAAACTCAAGCCGCGATTCGACCATATCCATGACAGTGATCGTGGCTCCCGTCAGTCGAGTGAATTCGAGCGTAGAAAGTCCGATGGGCCCCGCTCCAATGATCAGCGCATGATCGCCTTCGACTGCTCCACCACGATCATTGGCGTGGCAGCCAATCGCCAGCGTTTCTACCAATGCCAACTGCTCGTAGGAGAGCTTATCCGATCGATGGAGCTTATCGGCACGAATCAAGAAGCGTTCGCAAAGCCCGCCATCGATCATGACTCCGATGACATCCAGCTTCTCACAGCAATTCCCTTGCCCCTTGCGACACGCATAACACTTGCCGCAATTCATGTACGGTTCGACGCTGCATCGGTCACCCGGTTTCACGTTGGTGACGCCGCTGCCGACGGCTAGTACTTCCACACCCAATTCATGTCCGGGAATTCGTGGATAGCGAAAGAAAGGCATCTTTCCTAAGTAGCCGCCATAGTCGGTACCGCAGATCCCCATCCGATGCGTACCCACCAAGACTTGCCCGTTGCTTGGCGATTGAGGTTCATCGATTTCGATATGAACGAATTGTTTCGGTTGGTCGAGGCGGATTGCTTTCATGTGGGTATCAATACCAAAAAACGTTGCGAAGTTATTACCTGTTGCCGAAGTCTTGAGCCTTTGGAAGAATCGATTCGATGTTGCCTGTCGAGTTAGCGTCGTAAGAGCTTCATCCGGATTCTGGCGAATCCAGCTACCACGCAGAGCGATTCGTTATACCAGGGAGAGCGATTCGTTATACTGCCGGGGCGATAGGGTTGATTGGCGTGTCGTTGTTT
>JANPLJ010001034.1:0-1525 GCA_031426475.1 Pirellulaceae bacterium
CACTCTTGAATCGCATTTTCCCATCAATGAAATGACAGGGCGAAACGGGAGGACGAGGTCGAGTCGAACGTCGCAAATCGCATAAGTTCCAAACGTGGCTCCGCAGGAGCGTCGCCCGCGTCGCCCTCCCGGTTGTGATTCAGTTCCCGTTTGATGCCTACGGGCCTCGTTCGAAAGTCGGAAAGTCTCCGAGGCCGAAGAGGTCGATTCGGGACAATAGAAGAAGCAATTGTTTATCGGTAATGTTGCCGCGACTCGCAACGAATCTTGATGAAGCGTTTAATTATTCACTGCTCGAATTATTTCGCGAAAACACGTTTTGGAGGAGCATTTTTAGGTATACTCGGAGGCTGCGTTGATACTACAGATCCGTCAACAACAAGACCTTGCAACATGCTTTACAGTCAGTCGCTCCGATTCCTATTCGCATTGACTCTCTTCACAGTATGTTTGGGGTCCCCTCGTGAAAGTCGTGCTGCCCTCATGATTTCGTTTACGGGGAGTACGGGAAATGTGAATGCCGATGCAGGGTTCCAACTCGCCGCAAACTTTATTCAATCGAAGTTTAGCGATAACATCAACGTTTCTATTCAGCGAGGTTTCGCAAGTCTTGGGGCGGGTGTTCTCGGAACAGCTGGATCCGCGATTGCATCGATTCCCTATGCAAATTTTCGCAGCGCGGTAACTGCCGATTCCTTATCGGCGAGCGATGCAGTCTACGCGGGCAGCTTGCCGATCGGTTCATTCTCGGTCTATACGAATCGAACGACGAATAACGGAAATTCAGCGGTTCCTTACCTCGACACGACGGGGCCCAATACAACGAACGTCGACATGACGACTGCGAACGCGAAAGCACTCGGAATATCATCCTTCCCGGGCCCGGATGCTCAGATCACATTTAGCAGCAATTTTACGTGGGACTTCGACAATAGCGATGGAATTACACCAGGCAGTCAAGACTTCGTCGGGGTCGCGATTCATGAGTTAATGCATGCTATGGGCTTTGTGAGTGGCGTCGACGATCTCGATTTCGGCGGAGGTACTTCCCCTGATGATGACTATCGCGCGAGCCCTCTCGATTTCACACGGCATTCAGTGGCAAGCTTCGCCGCAGGAGCCACAATCGATTTCACGGCCGATAGCCGTGCAAAGTACTTTTCGCTCAATGGCGGAGTGACGAATTTGACGCCGGCCGTAGCCGGAGGCTTTGCGACAGGAGTCAACTTTGGAGATACAAGGCAAGCAAGTCACTGGAAAGACAATCTCGGTTGGGGAATTATGGATCCCACGGCTGTACCGGCGGGACAATTGAATATTGTTACGGCACTCGACTTGCAAGCGCTCGATGTAATCGGTTGGAACCTAATTCCCGTACCTGAACCAACGTCACTCGTCTTGGTTTGCTTGCCATTCGCGATTGCTGGCGTACTTCGGCGTGGAAGAACGTCGGTGTGAGCCGCAATGTGGCATAGGCCTAGTTCGACTGTCCCAAATCGCTCTTTATTTTGCAAGTCGTTTTAGA
>JANPLJ010001035.1:0-1971 GCA_031426475.1 Pirellulaceae bacterium
CTCATGTAGTCTTTCTCGGTCAGAAGGCTTCCGGTATCTCCAGCCGTCCAGCCTGGGATGTGGTTCGGCTTCTCGCGCGCATGCGACTTGGCTTCCCATTTTTTGGCCCACGACTGGTCGCCTTCGGTTACTTCAAGCTTCAAAGGATCGAAGTGGTAAACTTTTCCTTCGCGGTAGCTCTTCGCGCCGAGAAGAACGTTTGTAATCGCTGCCGCACCAAGGTCGACTGGGTTGTTGCACTTCTGAGGATCTTTCGCGATCATCGCTTCAACCCAGTTCTTGAAGTGTTCATACGTCGAATCTTCGACGGAGTCTGCTTGGATCGTCTCAGCCTTCAGTTTGCTATTGCCGGTTACCTGAGGACGTTCTGGCAAAAATTCGAACGAGTTAAACTTCTCGCCGTTTCCGAAGATGAAGGCACCGTGATGACCACGAATGACTTGCGGAATACGACTTTCTTCACTCGCCATGGTGGCGGTCACCATCCCTTGAACGCCTTCATGGAAATCCGATACGACGGTTGCGACGTCCGGCACATCTCGTCCATCGTATTCAATGTAAATCCCACCAGCACCGGTTACGCGTCCAGGGAATCGCAAGCCAGTTGCCTTGAGCATCGACGTCGTCCGATGAACGAATAGATCGGTAAACATCCCTGAACCGAATGGCCAGAAGCGACGCCATTGTGCATAGACTTCTCGATCGAAAGGCTGCTTTTCGGCCAGGCCATCTTTCGTTCCCAACCAAGTATCCCAATTGATCGTCTTCGGGGTCATCGTCGGTGAAAGCTTGTAGTAACGCCATTGACCTTCCGCGGAATTGCGGAAGTATTCCGTTTGATACATCAAGACTTTGCCGAGCATCCCTTCACGCAAGAGCTCGTTCGCTTTCTTCCATACCGGCAAGCTCGTCGACTGCACACCGACTTGCATGACGCGACCGGTCTTTCGCCAAACTCGCATAACATCCAGAGCTTCTTCGACAGTCTTCGTCATCGGCTTTTCACAATAGACGTCCAAGCCAGCTTCCATCGATTCAATCGCTTGCTTGGCGTGCCAATGATCGGGAGTTCCAATCGACACAGCATCAAGATTTTCCTTCGCGATCATCTCGCGGAAATCTTCGTACTGGGCAGGTGTGTTCTTGTTGTTTTCGCGGATATGATCGGCGGCTCGATCACGATGCTCGCTGAACACGTCGCACACCGCCACCAATTCGATCGGCTGGCCTTCGGAACACAGCTTTGATAGTGTCTTCACATGAGCGCCGAAACCTCGACCTCCGGGGCCGATGAATCCGATTCGGATCTTTCCGTTTGCGCTAGCGGCACGAGCCTTGGTCGGTTGATTCAGGGTGACCGAGATCGCACCTGCGGTTGCGGCAGCAGCGCTGCTGGTCTTGATGAAGTTGCGGCGGGAAACAGGACTTACTCCCGACGACTCGGGTTTCGACGATTGTTCGGACATAGAGGAAGGGCTTTCTTATTGCAAGGATGTACGGAGGCACATGGGAGTAGACCGAGGCTTAAAACGCACATTTCTGTCGAATCGGTCGATTCACGCTGCCCCGAATTCTAATTGCCCGACCTGAATTCTACAAACCCACGCGCTTCCGAATTGCGCTCGTGCTCGAGCTCAATGAAATGGTACTCGTGCCCGTAATCGAAACGTCCGGTACGACCGATTACGAGTACGAGCACCGTCCTTCGGACTGAGCACGAGCACGAAAAGACTGAGATTTCGATTGCGGCTTCATACAGATGTGGGTAATTCTTAGGTCGTCAGACTTCGCACGAATCGGCGTGGACAAGGTTTTTCGAGCTTCATCCGGATTCTGAGCGGGTAAAGCAGTGGCTGGGGTTTTCCAGCCACCACCTCCCCGTTGTCGCGATGGGGTTAATTCCCCATATTTACCGGCGTGCGTGTTTCTCGCACCGGGCGACCCCCGACTCATTGCCTCATTCCTGGCAGC
>JANPLJ010001036.1:0-2211 GCA_031426475.1 Pirellulaceae bacterium
CGCCGGATGAAGTTGCCTTTAGCTTTCTGAATAATCTCGCCTTTGTTCATGACATGAAACCCGTGTTTCAATTCGGCGCGTACATGGGAACCTTTGGCGAATACGATAATCGCGTCGTGGTCGGAGAGCGGTAGCAAACGCGGTAGAAAGCGTTGTGCGACGTACGTTCTGGTTGCCAAACGTGGCTACCACCGAGCAAGCTCGGTGGCGTGCGGGTTGTGGGGCGTTGGAAATCTGGTAGCCAAATGCGGCTACCATCCGTACAAGGCGGATGGCATGCAAGGTTAGGCGAATTTAAGGCGGATGACATGCGGGATTGGCGGAATGCATTGTTGGCGGAATGCAATGTTGTTCGAATGAAATGATGGTCGAATGCCAGGCGGACGACAGGCGAAGCTTTCCACCTCGCTCGCCTAGGTGGAAGCAAATTTGGCCACCAGAAACGATCCCGCGTACATGTGCTTTCCACTTGGCTTGCCCATGTGGAAGCGAATTTGGATACCAGTGAACCTATCAACGCGAAGCGCTAGTTTTGAAGATTGATTCTCGATCGAGCGGGCATGTCCACTCGATCGCATAGGTTTAGCGTCCTAAACGAACCAAAGCAGCTAGAGCCGTTGGTGGCGCATGCGCAGAAGAGGATCAAGGCAGGAGTGCTTGAGGTGCATTGACGGCGGCAAGCTGATTCGGTTGCGATCCCATCTTAACGCGTTTACCATCGGTACATTTGGCGATGATGGAGGCGGCCATGCACTCGGTAGCGTTTCTCAAGCGTGAGTCGTCAGGATAGAGTTTGGTCAGAGTTTGTAATTCGGGCATCGCTTCGACCGTGATCCCCATCGCATCGAACTCGTCGAGCAACGTCTTGATCGCAGGAGCTGCAACTTGGTCTAATTCGGCGCGCTCGGACTTACGATCTGGAGGGAGGACTGCGGCAAGGTCGCCGATCGCCCGAAGGATAATAACGTGATAAACTGTCCGGGCGTTGTGAGCATCCAACCAACGTCCGTTGGGGGCTTGTCCAGGAGCGACTCCGACGCGAAATTTCTTAAGTGCGCCATCGAGATATTTCGCGTCCTTCGTAACTTCAAAAGCGTGGCTGAGCAGCGAAACGGAGAAAGCGTTGTAGTTAAAATTCGCACAGCATTGCTGGCTCAACGACCAGTCAGCGGCGCGTAGTCCTGCTCGCTTCCAATCGTCGTTAGCATGAATTCGCGAAGCGTCGAGGAGCGCGACACCGCAAAGGCCTGTGTCGAATTGCGTCCCTCCGTCGGGATCGCTTGAGACAATCCACCCATCGCGAACCGCGATCTCGCCGGCTCGCAACTGTCGATCGGTCATTTCTCCGAATCGAATGTTCTTGCCTCGAAGATCCGGAAACGGAAAATGGCCTTCCGGTTGTTGAAGTTTAGTAAGGATACCTGCCACTCCGCGAGTGAGTCTATCAAGTTCGCCAAGAGCATCGGGCTGGTGCTTCGCCGCGAAGGGACGGATCGCATTCGCAGCGCTGAGAATGTACGCATAGATGCGGACCATTTGATCAGGTAAAGGTTTTCCGTCGGAGAGTTGACGAATGGTGCGACCTTCGCTGGCAAGCGCATCGAGAAAAAGCTTCGTCGCAGCTGCCTCGGTAATTGGTCTTGGCTCGAATTTGCGTCCCGGACGCCGGCCATCTGGCACACCCGCTTGATCACCGAGCACCGACAGCAACTCGCTAGTGACATCGCGTACTTCGTTCGGATCGTCTGACTTCATTGCCGAGATGAGTCTTGGCCCGAGCAATTTTGCTTTGGCGATCATTTCACGCGATCCGTGGAAGAGTGGTTGGCCAGCCATCGACCAGCCACCCGGATCAATTCCTACTGTCGCTTCCAATTCGCGAAGACGTGTCTCCGCATCGTTTGGAAGACTTTTTTTGAAACTTCGGTGAAGCCCTTCCACCGCAGCAACGAGTTTTGAATCGTTCTGTTCGCGAGCGATTTGGAGCGCCATTCGAAGTCGGTCCTCGGCTTCGTCGGGAGTTACCGCCGGATCGGTGCGACCACCGCTTGCAATGGCAACCATTGAAACGAGAACGAGGATAACAATCCTAAGGAACTTCAACATCAGCTACTTTCACCATCCTAAATGCCTATATAAAACAGGAGCCTCGATCTCCCGTGCAGGACTACTTTTTCTGCCACCGATCACTTTTTTCGAGGACCGTCGAAG
>JANPLJ010001037.1:0-5840 GCA_031426475.1 Pirellulaceae bacterium
CAAGCTATTGCGAGAGCGAAGTTGGCTTCTCAAATTACGAAGGCACCTTTGACGATTAGCATTCGTGACGAAGAGAGCGATTCGAAGTTTATTGTGCGGCTAGCGGAGCTTGCCATTCACGCGGAATTCCTTCGTACCATCGCGGTACCAAGCGACGCAGTCCTAAACGCTGCACATAGCAATGGTTTGAACTGGATCAATGCTCCACTGCTTGCATCTGGAAGAATTGAGCTGACTCGGTGGTTGCGCGAGCAAAGCATCTCGACAACACGCCACCGCTACGGACAATTGCCTGCTCGATGAGATATGGGGCTTAAGGCATTGCACAAAGTTTAGTTACCGGTCTTCCATCGAACCAATCGTCCAGATTGATCGAGCGACCAGAAGCGATTCGGATCACTATCCAGGCAAAGGCAGGCGATAGGCGATTGCAAATGCTTTTCGGCGACCAAACGAGAAAGAAAATCACGATTCGAATAAACTTGAATTCCCGACGCATGTCCGACCACTATCAGGCCGTCGCGGAGAAGTAACGCACTCGGATTGAGCACATCGATCGCGATCGTTTGCCGACGCCATTTATCTAAGTTCAACCATTGAATCGAGACGGAATTCTGAGTAACGACGAGAATACGGCCGCGTGTATGAGCTGGCGACGGAATGATATCGACAATGGGACTTCGCAAGCAATCTGCGAAGACGATCCCATTCCCGTTCAGTATTCGTAGCTCCTGCCCCCATCCGACGAACCAATAGTTCGCTGACTCAGCAATCCTAGGCAGATAAGCTGTCTGGCCAGCGTCCGAATCATGCGCATATCCAGACGGCATCTCATCGATATCCATTGAGTCCAAACTAGCCAAACCTTCGAACTTCAATTCTTCGGATTCGATACTTGGAAACTTCGGTAGTAGGTCTAGCGCGTGTTCGCTTGAAAAGCCGATCGATAGCGATCGAATTTCAAATTCAGCAGAGGTCATGCGAATATAGCTTGTTTTATCGAGGACTTCATCGGACATTCTTTTCCAAGGCACTACATCAGCGACGTTACTTGACACGTAAACGATCTTTGTTCAGCAGCGACCAAGGTCTGCTAGTTCCGGGCAGAACTTAAAATCGCTCGATGTGTTGCAGCCGGCTACGAAGAGAGTACAGATCCGGTCGGTCGGTTCTGGATCGATACTACCACGAACCCAACGCGGGAAAGAAACAGATGCGAGGCAATTTTGTATCTGGTATGCTGAATCCTTTACTCTAAATTCGCCGTCTGCTGTGCGTTGACAAAATTGTATAACGAGATCCAGATCGTTTTCACCGACGGCCAATATTTCATACGGTGTCGAGAAGAGTGCTCGCCACGTAACTCCAGGTTTCAGCTGGCACTCAAAAGCAGTATTTAATTTCGACGTCCCCACTGACTTCAAAACCGATCGCGATTCAGAGCGTGTTTCAGGTTTGCGGGCTAAGAAACGTTGGTGAAAACGATGGGTATCCCGTTTGAGAATAAAGTCGTTCGGTTCGATACTTCGGATGGCAAGCAAAGCGACATTCGTGGCATTTGTTTGTTTACTTTCGAGATGACGACCAGCGATTCGAAAAACGCTTTGACGTGCCGATGCGACAATCGCCTGATTGTCGTTTCTTTGCGTAAGATCCACGAGACACTGCAATGGCCAAGCCTGATCGAAGACAACATGTTCGTCTTGGACTAGTCGCCTAATCTGGTCGACGATTCGCGATGACTGATCCGACTGTTGAAGGATTTGAAGCGTCTTCTTGAAGCACTCCTCATTGTCGACACCTTGAGGCCACTGCTTTTGAAGGAGTTCGACGGCTTCCTCGGTCGCGTCGAGCCGATCGACTAGGCAATCGGCTGCTTCTGTCCATTTTCGCCGTCGGCAACAGGTTGCTACGTGCAATCGGAAATCTACCTTCGCTTCGTCACGTTGCTCAAGCTCTTCCAACATCTTACCTGATTCCAGGAACGCTTCCTGTTCCCGGTAGATTCGAATGGCTTCCTCAAAGTCGCCAGCCTTGCGCAAACATGATGCAGCCATCAGAGGATTGTTCAAGCGAGTCGAGTAAACGGCGGCAGCTTCACGAAAAAGTTTTCCTTGGTCCAAGACAGCTGCTGCTGTCGCATAGTCACCGAGGAGTTTCGCATAGATGTAGGCCGCGCGTTCGAATCGCCCCATCCGTTTTTCCTGGAGTGCAAGTTCAAGATACTTGGCTCTCAGTTTTTCACGAACTTTCTGTTCGAGCGTCCATGGATCAGCGCTGCCCGATCCACCACCGCTGGTCCATCGTAATTCGCGTCTCAAAAGATCGGTCCCCGGTTTGCTTATCCCGCGAAAGACGTCGTCCGACATCGGTAACGCATAGCGTAGCCCTTCCTCCGGATTTCGTTCCAGCATTTCCATCAGTCGATGGATCGCGGAGTTTCGCCGCGACTCAATGAGCTCGTTCAATGCGTTGACATGCTGGGAAGCCCATTTTCGAATCGATTCCATCCATGTATTCTTATCGGACGTATTCGAACGCTGCCCTCGCTTGTCGCCACTGCCACCTAGGCCGCCCCTGGGTTCGTTCGTTTTTCCAGTGAACAGCGATTTTATTCCCGAGACCATCCTGGATGCAGCGCCCGCGATACCAACCAGTGCCATCGCAGCAGCAGCCGATGCCGAAATCACGGCTCGCTTGATCGGGGCATTGTGCAATTCGGACTTCGCAGGCTTGATCGCCCCAAGTTTTTCCGAATCCTGTCCGATATCGCCTGCCGACGTCTTGAACCAATCGTCCAGGTTGTCGATCGGACGCGCGCGAATGGAAAGCAATCGCTCGGGATAACTGGGGCGTTCCACGGCCGCCACCCAGTTGTTCATGGCGACTCGGTCTGGCAATCCCAAAAGATCGTGAAGCCGCAAACCGTTCCTCATCGAAATCTCACACAATCCCATTCCGGGGTGCCAGACGTTCAGGACAGATGGCTTTCGCATCTTCTGCCAATCAGCATCATGATGCTGCGGCGAAAGACGAGCGTTGTTGGGAATCCAAAAATCCGTGTGAACCGTTTTCATTGGTAGCGAGATCAAGCATAAACCATCCACTTCGCTGTTCGATTCATTGACAGAACCTTGGAGTTTCGCTTGACTGACTGACGAGTCTTTCGACGTTGACCAGTGGACAAAGAACCGGCAACGCCGCGAATCAATTGCCAATTGATAGATGACAGCTTCGTTTGGCTGATCACATTCTTTTATCAACCAGTCTACAAACTGAAGCTGATTCGAAGCGTCTATCCAATACCCGATCAACATGGACCGTTGACCGCTCAAAGGCACTTCGCGGTGGAGTGTTTCGACTCCCGCCGTTTCCAACCGGATGTCCAACGAGAGTCGATTGGTCGAGTTCATTGAGTTTGACCTTTCGAAACGACCGAACCATCAATCACCTTAACATACTGATCCCAGGGGAATGAATCGGGAGAGGCCAGTCGATTCGTACCGCAATGCGTGCGATTCCCAAACCAATGACCTTCACTGGTCCAAGCGTTGACAGCTCCTTCCAATATCACAAGCGACAATTCGGGAATCGAGGGATCGTCGCAGCGCAAGTGCAGAAAACCGCGACCATCGAGAATGACTTCGATGCCCGTCAATCTCGCTCGCGCGACTTGAAACGAGTACGGTAGACTCGGCATGAACTCAAAGCTCGCGAACCCTCCGAACGCATCCTCGGACGTTCGATGTCGCGTTCTCCATGCTACTGAGGAATCGCCAATTTCCAACGTCATTGTCGATCGTCGCCTCATTAAAACGAGTTGGCCATTATGGAAGCCGACACTGGCAAATCGCTTGCAGTAGTCGAGAGGATTCCCGTCTTGGTCGATCAATTTCAGAATCCAGCATGGAACACGTTTGATTTCGGAAGGTTGGAGTTCGGTGCCTTCCACGAATTGAAGGAGATCGTGCTTTTTTTGAAACCTCTCGCGTGATGATGGACCAATGTCTTGCAACCCAAATAGGCTTCCATCTTGATTGACGTCGATTATCGTTTGATCCTCTTGGATGTGTAGTCGCGGAGCAGACGCATTCAATCGTGGCGTCGACGAAAACACGATCGCACCTCGGCTGGTAATGCCGATAAATCCTCCTTGTTCGCGACGCTGGAAACAGTACGTTACCACTCCGTCGCCCGGCATAATTGTTGGGAAAATGATCGCGTAAATTAAAAATGTGCCTCGATCGAATTCAATGTATTCCCACCTTCGTTCCCGCGAACTGAAAGCATTGTTGTTCCCGCATAGTCTGAGGGCATGAGTTGTCGAAGCCACCACGGTTCCGTCAACAAGGCTGAAGGCGTGCACATGCTCCTTCCCGTAAGCGATGAATGCGTTTGCTTCGATTCGAAATCCGACCACGTCGGTCAAGGGTACGTTGAGGTCGATTTGACGCTTGAGAGCTCCGCCCTGCGAATCGATCTGTATGAGACGATGACCTCGGTTTTCGCGATGCGCCCAAAGGCACCAGATCGATTTGGTGGACGGTTGAAAACCGGCCCAAATAAGAGCCTTTGCATCCAGGTGATCACATACTTGGAGCGCGCCCCACTCTTGTTGATTCCACAACATCAAACGATCGTCGTCGGTAAGTCCTAGAAGCAGGCTATCGGCAGCAATGACCAGTTTTCTACAACGTATCCGTTGCCGCAAGGGGAGGACGGTCTGATTGAATATCTTCGGCAAGAGATTGGATCGCGCGACGGCGTCGACAGGCGTCGTCGAAAGCAAGCGTTCTAGATCGATTGTTGCTCGCTTGAGAACACGCGTTCCTGAAACTCGATACTCCACAACCTCTAAATCCCCACCTCGGTCGACGACAATCACGTTGAGGCATTCAACCTTTGCTATCGCGAGCACGTCCCGGAAATCGCTATCCTCCCACGATTCTTTCGCGACGATCAAAAATTTTTCGGCCGTCAAATCCTCCGACGTCTCACGCGGCGATTCATTGTTCCCCAAGTTTTTCCCCAAGAACGATTCGAGCGCAGCACCTGCGTGCACATCCGTCTCAAGTGCCTTGAGATGTTCATGAACACCGATGCGATCAGACAAACTGGTAGCGACGAGATGGTTGCCATCCGCTCTCCACACCTGAACGTTCGCGGAACTGTCCGCGAGAGCAACCAGCGACATCGCGATCGAAGTTGCGAATAACCTCGGAAGCCCCCACATGCGAATTCCGTTCTCGACCAAGATGTGACGATTGGTCGCATCTCGACTTTTGGGTGGATCACGGCGAAGGTAGAGCGCTTCGTTATTCGCAACTCGAATCGCCAGAACATCGTTATCATTGGCGAGTTCGCTGATCAAAAGCCGATCAAAGCTTCCGCGATTCGAGATATCCGAAAGCCCTCCGAGTGCGGCGTCGTCTAGCTGGCTCAGTCGTGGCTCTCGATACAATACGCCCAAGAGCACTTTCGCGATCGCGCCGATCCCCGACAACTCGGCATCGTTCTGCAAGGCCTCGATTAAACGCAGCGTTTCTGTGGCAATTGAGCTAGCATCTTCGCTCGCAGCAATTGGTTCCTCGATACTGGTTTCGCGAATAGCCTGCAGTCGTTCGACCGTGATTCGCCTTGCATTTTTCCCGAGCAAAACAAGGTCGTTTTCCATCGATTCGCGATCGGTCCAACCTGTTCGCCATTCGACAATCATCTCAGAAATCGAAACACCTTGCTTGAACATTTCTTGAATGTCTTCGGCATCTTCCTTAGAACACCGAACCGTCAAAGGCCCAAGCAATGCTTCGAGAAGCCATCTTCTGTCCTCGTTCCCATTC
>JANPLJ010001038.1:0-2524 GCA_031426475.1 Pirellulaceae bacterium
CTCGCCGCAAAGTGTTTGATTGCTATCACTTAGGTCTGTTTGGCTAGCGATGCCCGTTTTTAATGCAAGCAAGCCACATCGCCGTGCACAAAACCGTTTGCCTGCTTTTTAAGCAACGCAACTTCTCTCAAATACCAAGTGTCCAACTAGTCGTAGCGAGTATTATTGAGAGATAATTGGGATTTTCCAGAATAATTTTCTAGAAACTGTACTCGATAGAGGGGGATGGCGAGTTTCGATTCAAGGAGGTCGTCAAGACTCTCGGCAACTTGAAGGTTGAGCAGAAACTCGTGACGAGTTTCGCTAGCTTCGCAGATCTGCCCTCTGCAACACTAGGTACAATGGCGGGTGGCGTCTCGAACCGTTTTTGGACGATCGTACTTTTTTGGGAATTCATCACCAATATGAATGCTAGCACTTCACGCCGCGATTTTATTTTGAAGACGGCTGCGGCCACAACGGCAGTTGCGACATTCGTTCCATCCCGCGCTCTTGGCCGAGACGGAACGATCGCCCCAAGCGAAAAGATAACCTTCGGGATTATTGGGATAGGGCCGCGTTGTACTTACGACGTAAAAGCCATGCTTCCATTTGCGGACGTGCGTTGCGTCGCAATCGCTGACGTCCAAGCGAGCCGACGTGACGCAGGTAAGAAGCTGGTCGACGAGCACTATCAAAACTCCGACTGTGTCCTGTATCGGGACTTTCGCGAGTTATTGGATCGCAAAGATATCGATGCCGTTTTGATAGCAACCGGCGATCGCTGGCATGGTGCGGCTTCGATGATGGCAGCGAAAGCCGGCAAGGACGTGTATAGCGAAAAACCTTGTGGAATCACGATTGCAAGCTGCCAAGAACTCGCGGACACGATGCATCGCGAAAAACGTGTCTTTCAAGCTGGCACGCAGCGTCGCAGCGTGCCGAATTTCCAGAAGGCAGTGGAGTGGGTTCATGCTGGCAAGCTAGGCAAATTGCATACGATGCATGCTTCGGTTTATGTACCGGTCCTCGAAAATACGTGGCTACCTGCTCAGCCCGTACCGACGCGCGATGTCGTGGATTGGAACATGTGGCTCGGCCCAGCCGCGTGGCGGCCTTTCAATCAAGCCTACTGCGACGGAAAATGGCGAGGCCAGTGGGACTTTGATTCGGGCGCCAAGCTGCTTGATTGGGGGGCTCATACGGTCGACTTGTGCCAGTGGGCTAACCAAGCGGACGATACTATGCCCATCGAGTACGAACCGGGAGACGACAAAATTGTTTGTCGCTACGCGAACGGGGTGAAGCTGATCATCGATTTCTTACCGGAACCCTTTAAGGATCGTTCCCCGCACTACATTTCTCGACTGGGTACTTGCCCCGTTCGATTTATCGGCGAGGAAGGATCCGTCGAAACCGGGGACGAAGGCGAGATCGTAGTATCGTCCACAGCGTTGCAAAAGGAAAACGAAGGGACTAAACGAATTCGAGGCCTAGACGTTTCGATCCATGCGAGAAACTTCTTTGACTGCATTCGATCGCGTGGCATAACTGCAGCCAATCCCGATGTGATGCGGCGCTCGCACATCGCATGTCACGCCGCCGCGATCGCGTGGATCTTAAAGCGAAAGCTGACAATCGATCCAGTGAAAGAAGAATTTGTCGGCGATGACGAAGCCAATTTGCTCCGTTCTCGTCCATCGCGAAACTGGACAAGTTAATTCGAAGCGATGGCGAATTTGAGTACCTACTTGCTTACTTCGACGACCGGCAACCCGTGTGGATGATCGATGCCAGCCGCCAGTTCGGCTTCCTGGCGAAATCGTTCACGCAATACCGGGTCAGCCAACGTTTTCAAGCGCGGCACCTTGTTGCCGCCCCGCTTCGTCGGGAAGACTATCGATTCCATTCCTTCCAAAACTAGTTCCCATTGTCCCAACTTCGCGATCGACGATCGACGAAGGATGGGTGGATGCCCAGCAACAAGCAAGAGCCTTTCGGGTACTCTCCGACCCAAAATTCAATGCGAAAATGCTGGGGCCGATGGTGAAGGCGGTCAACGAAAATCGCTATGAAACGTTCCGTCTTCACGATTTAATCGATAAAGATGCATGGGAGCAGGCAGGTGAGGCATGGCGAGGAACCGGCCTCGCGTACTTTTTGCTAACGGTCTACCCGGTAACTTCAAGCGTCATGAGCACCATCGGAATCCATCGAGCCCAGGGCAAACCCGATTTTTCGGATCGCGACAAAGCGATCGTGCATGTAATCTTCCGGCAAGTCGACTGGCTACATCGCCACGGCACCAATGAACCGGCCGGCAACTTGACCGTCCAGCTTTCGCCTCGCCAACGCCAAGTTCTCGTGCACCTCCTGGACGGAGCGAGTAAGTCCGAGATCGCTGAGAAACTATCCTTAAGCTTCCATACGGTGAGCGACTATACGAAAGCCATCTACAAGCATTTCTCAGTGAGCTCGAAAGGTGAATTACAAGCTCACTTCTTAGTCGGACAACGCTAGTGCCAGTAACCGGAAGTTGCTTCCG
>JANPLJ010001039.1:0-9341 GCA_031426475.1 Pirellulaceae bacterium
GCCGAAACGAAAATCGAATTTCATAAGTTCAATTCAGCGTTTCTCGATTCAGTCTTTTAAATTGAGAAATTCTTCTGAAGTCGGCCACGCAGTTCGCTTCGAAAAACTTGAAAAGGTTTCGTCTTCGTGTCGGCGATCCAGGTAAAAGTGAATCAGTGCCTCGACACGGGCGGGGACATCATCGAACACCACGGAGTCGAACAGCTTTACTCCGATCTTCGGATCGATTCCGGTCCGACCGCCTACCAGAATGTGATAACCCTCCACCATCTCTTCTTCCTCATCGATCGTCACTGCGACTTTGGTTGCAATCAATCCGATGTCCCCGATTGCGTGTTGAGCACAACTATGATGGCAACCTGTCAAGTGAATATTGATCGGTTGGTCGAGCGCAAAGCGTTCTTCTAGATATTGGGCCAAGATCATCGCCTGACCTTTAGTATTGCTGGCGGCGAATTTGCAACCCGTGTTTCCCGTACAAGCCACCAAACCCGCTCGAACGCTCGAAGGCTTCCACTCGAGGCCAAGCTCTTCTAGGTCGGTTTGGACGTCAGCGATCTTCGAGTTTGGAATATCGGTGATCAAAAGATTTTGCCAGACCGTCAAACGAATTTGTCCACTGCCGTAAGCGGAAGCGATCTTCGCGACTCCCCGCATTTGATCGCTGGTCATTCGCCCGACCGGTAGCACGACTCCAACATAGGACAACTCAGGTTGCTTTTGAGGATGGATGCCGACATGGGCCCATCGGTCGATGTTATCGGGCTGCGTAAACTTGGAGCTTTCAAATTTTTTGAGTGGTTGGCCATACTCTCCAACAACGGCGTCGAGGAATTTATCAAAGCCCCATTCGTCGAGGATATATTTCAGTCTCGCTTTCTTGCGATCCGTGCGATTTCCATTCTTGATGAAGACACGCAGGATCGCTTCACAGACCGCGACACATTGATTGGGCTCGACTAAAACACCAGTCGGCCTAGCAAAGTCACCGTGGCCCGTGATGCCCCCGAGTCCAAGCAGAAAATAGACGCCTTCGGGTAGCGATGGATTGGATTGGTTAGATTCGACTCGTACCGCGTGAAAACTGATATCGTTGGTTTCTGCCAACGAGCTGACACGACCAGAGCCGTCGAATGCGATGTTGAATTTTCGTGGAAGTCCGTACAACTCTCGTTTGTGAAGGATGTGATAGTGCAACTCTTTCGCAAGCGACAGTGTCTCGGTCAATTCGGTTTCATCGATACCGGAGAGTGTGCTGCAGGTGACGTTTCGAATATTGTCCGATCCCGACCCCTGCGTCACGACTCCCAAGTCGCGCAGTCCCATCAAGACATGGATCGCATTGGACGCGCTGATCTCTCGCAATTGCAGGTTGGCTCGAGTTGTGACGTCGGAGTATCCACCGGCGAATCGATCGGCAACATCGGCGATGCCCGAAAATTGCTCTGAACGCACGATCCCACCCGGCAAGCGCATGCGGCACATGAAAGAGTTCTGCGCCGGCGCAACGAAGAATAGGCCATGATACTTTGTTAAGAAGACATCGGTCCCTTTTGGGAATTCGTTCTTGGCAGATCGAGCGGCGATCTCGCTCCACATTTCGAGGCCATCTTTGTCTCGCTTGGCGATTTCTTCGGCGACGAGCGTTTTGCCTTGCGCTTCAAACCGACGCTGTGCCTCGGCGTGGAGCTTGGGAAGATGCCCCGCTCGAAGTGGAGCCGCAGCGTTCCCGCCGAGCTGAATCGTAGCAGTCGATCCGGAAGACGCTGAACCGCTTAGGATAGGCAGCCCTCGCACTTTGCGAGCGACGTCCGAACCCATCATGAGTCCTTGTAAGTAAGCTTGTTGTTCTTTAGAAAATTCAGCGGGAGCGTTCATGATCAACTCGTTTTCGATCGCTTCATGGCATCGTTGGAAGCATTCTTGCTGGCGATCTGAAGATTGACGGCACAGTCCTTGTACGATGGCTGTCGTGATTCAGGATCGACGTGTTCAAGAGTAAGACTATTAGTTTGAATGTTGTGCATCGGCATAAAAAGTTGTCCTGGTTGTAGGGTCGATGTAATCACCGAGCGCACGGTCGCCGTCCCGCGACGACTGGTAAGCGTGACCCATTGATGGCTGGTGATCGACAACGATTCTGCGTCAGATGGGTGTATTTCGACGTACGGGTCGTGCGGATAGAGCTTTCGAAGGACAGGGCTCTTCGCAGTTCTTGTTTCCGTATGCCATTGACTGACACTCCCACGACCGGTCAACAAGAGGAATGGAAAATCGGCGTCGGCGGGCTCTGGCATCGGCAACGGATCAGCGAAAATGAACTTCGCTCGCCCATCGCTGTGAACGAAACGTCCATCTTCAAAAAGTCGTCGCTCCTGAGCGGGCGTCTCGGTGAGGCTTCGATCAGAAGCCGTGAAGGGCCATTGAATTCCGCCGCACCGATCGAGCATCGCATAGTCGTCGATACCGCTAATATCGCAAGCTTGGCCTTGCGAGAGCTGCTTAAGAATTTGAAAGACGTCTTCGGGGCTTTTCCAGCGATCGAACATTCTTCCGCAGCCCCATTTCTCCGCTACCAATCGAAAGATCGAGAAATCGGCTAAAGCTTGGCCAGGTGCTCGCGACACGCGTTTGAACAGTCCGATTCTTCGCTCGCTGTTGATAAACGTCCCTTCCTTTTCTCCCCAACCTGCGGCTGGCAGAACAAGATGCGCATGCTTGGCGGTATCTGTTGTTGTGTACATATCCTGGACAACCAAATAATCGAGTTTGGATAGCAAGTCGCGAGCCCGCGGACTATTGATCCACGAATGAGCCGTATTGGTTGCAATGATCCATAGGCCACGTATCGCGCCGGACTCGATTCCAGAAAGGATCTGGTCGTAAGCCCAACTGTCTTGCGTCGGGATTTTCTCGACGGGAATATCGAGAATGCGAGCAACCTTTTCTCGATGTTCAGGATTCAAAAAATTGTGATGACCAATCAAGTTAGTGGTGTTGCTATAGAGTCGCGATCCCATCGCGTTGCATTGTCCCGTGATACTGTTGGCACCCGTTCCGGGCCGACCGATATTGCCGGTCATGATCGCGAGATTGATAATCGCTTGAGCGGTCCGGACCCCTTGATAGCTTTGATTGACGCCCATCGTCCACCAAAAGGAAGCTCGTTTCGCCGAAGCGATCTTATCGATCGTTCGCGATAGTTGCTCCTTGGAGATGCCCGATTCTTGGGATGCTCGATCGAGAGTAAAAGAACTTACATGCCTTTCGAATGCTTCGAAACCGTTGGTGTGCGATTCGATGAATTCTCGGTGAATCGCCCCTCGCTGAATCAGGCCATGGGCGATTCCGTACAGCAAAGCCAAATCGCTTTTTGGACGAATCGCAAGATGTTCCGTCGCGGCCATCGCGGTCTCGGTTTGTCGCGGATCGATCACGATGCGTTCCGGATGATTCCGATTTCTAAGTACTCGCTGCCAGAGTATCGGGTGACCAATGCACGGGTTCGCACCGACAAAGACTAAACAATCCGATTCCTCGAGGTCGCCGTAGGTAAACGGAGGAGCGTCGAAACCAAAGGCTTGTTTGTATGCGACTACCGAAGTTGCCATACACTGACGCGTATTCCCATCTCCATGCAGCATTCCCATGCCGAATTTGGCTAAACAACCGAGAAAGGCCATCTCTTCGGTCGGAATCTGACCGGTGCTGATGAACGCGACCGAATCGTTACCATGTTTGGCTTGGATTGATTTAAAGTTTTTGCAAAAGGTATCGATCGCTTCACTCCAGGAAGCGGGAACCATCGAACCGTCTGGTTGCCGTATTAGCGGATTCGTGGCTCTATCCGGGGAGTCCAAGACTCGCAAAGCTTCCCAGCCTTTGGGACAGGCCATGCCGAGGTTGACGGGATAGTCTGCGGACGGTGAAAGGTTAATCGCTTGACCATCTTTGAGATGGATCTTCAGTCCGCAACCCGTCGAACAAAAACCGCATACTGATGTCGTCGTCGCATCGGGTACAAGATCGACGGGCAAAGCACCTAAGCCAAACGTATTCGGCTGCAGCAACAGTTGCTGGGTCAATGGGCCCGACGCTTGGTGAAGCATGGGTAACGCCAGATGTCCCGATCGCTTCTTTGGATGGTTCATGTACTCGCCCCCGGCATGCGATAGGTGACAATCGATGCGAAATAGAGCCAACGATTGATAAGTTGGGAGATAAGCAGCAACGCGATCGTCGTTCCGCCCAGCAAAGAAGCCATCGCGATCGGAGCCAGGCCAAGGCAAAGCGTAAGAGCGAGGACAATCGCTCCAAGCCAAGTCATCCATGCTGTCATCCACGCATGGGAAAGTTCTGTATTCAACAAACGTCCCGAACGTTTCGAAAAATCTTTCCAGTCGATACCGATGGATGGCCCTGTCTCTCGGCTTCTTTGTCGATCATAGAATTTCGCGGCCAATCCAAATCCGGAGACGATCGAACCGAGAAAGAGCATTCCGTTTCCGAATGGTCCGCTGTCGTTCATCGCAACCAATGCCAAACCCAGTCCAAGCGTGGTCGCCCCAAATTCGATCGCAGTCCGGCGCTCACTCCAAAGAGAGCGACGCGTTGCGACGTAGATCATGGCGGAACATACGACGGCGACCAGGCCAATCGCTGCCGAAAGCACCACGAGCAATCGCGTGTAAGGCTCGACGGAACTGACCAGTGGACCCGCGACTCCGTTCGCGGGAGAAAGTGTCAGCGAACGGAGTCGCTGACCCACTAGTTCTTTGGCGGCAGATTCCGTGTTGGACATCCATGATTGAGCCAAGAATCCGAAGGTTGTAAGACTGGCGACAGCCATGTAGATTCCGAAGGCGATCGCCTCGCGACTTAGCCAACTTGTTCTCCATCCTAAGAAAGCACGGAAAGCCAACCAAGGTCGGCCGAGATGAGCTAAAGCGAGATGAACTCCGACGACGCCAATCGTAGAAGCAATTGTCGCAGTCCAGAAAAAATCGTTTAAGGCTCGAGTGGAACTCCAAAGCAACAGAGTAAGAACACACCACATTCCGACGCTCGCTTGTGTAAGTACTAGCATCGCGACGAGTGGCCAATGCCCTTCATGAGGATGGTCGATTACCGCTTCGTTTGAAACAATGTTTTCGGTCAAGGGGTTTCTTTTCGAAAGATAAGATGTTGTCGGCAGCGTGATGTGGCTCGGCGGTGCGGTAGGGAGCAAAGTCGTGGTAGTCGACGCTCCAAGTTCACGCACTTTCATCGATTGAACCAAGGTGATTCGAATCGCTTCGTTTGGGCACGCTTGGACACAGGCAGGCGCTTCGCCGCTGCTGATTCGCTGACTGCACATATCGCATTTTCGAACGATCCCAAGCGTGGCGCTGTATTGTGGGACTTCGTATGGGCACATCATCGTGCAATATTTGCATCCAAAGCATTGATCATCCAAGTGCCGAACAATGCCTGTAAGCGGATCTTTCTCGTAAGCCTTGACTGGACATCCGCTCAAGCACCCCGGATCGATGCAATGATGGCAAGCGGTCGTGACGTGCTGTACGATCGGCAGCCCTACACTATGAGAGGTTAACCAACCGACCTTTCGCCACGTCTCGTCGGATTCAAGCCCATTTAGGTTGTGACAGGCTACAACACAAGCTTTGCAACCACTGCAGGCATCCAGGTCGACTTCAAAGGCGTACTGTTCGCCAGGACTGGGTGCGGTCGCCGGCATAAGCGAAGAATAATGCTTCGCAAGTGCCGGTGTTTGAGTAGCCGATGCGTGCTCTGAATCCGAAGCGGATCGGTCATGCCACTGAGCAAATCTTTCGACCGCCGTCAAGTCTTGTTGTTCGCTCAAGACACTCGCGAGTAAACCATTGAATGGTTGATCGACGTTCTCGGAGGAAGTGGTCAAGGTTGAGGGCATAGTTCCGTTTTTGCAATTCTTGTAGCGGCAAGCTGTGGCGTCTTTTCTTCGGGGTGATCGAGAAAAGAAAGGACCTCATCGCGATAGTCCATATACGCTGATTGTTCCATGATCGAAGCACGTTCTCGTGGTCTCATAAATGAGATTTCAAGAATATGGCCGATGGTAGCAGCAGGTCCGTTCGTCATCATGACGATTCGATCGCTGAGCGTGACGGCCTCATCGACATCATGAGTGACCATCAGGGCAGTGATTCGATTGCTGCTCCAAACATCCAAGAGGATATCCTGAAGCTCGAGCCTTGTTAGAGAATCGAGCATCCCAAACGGCTCATCGAGCAAAAGCATCTTTGGTTCCAGAGCGAATGCTCGAGCGATACCGACTCGCTGCTGCATCCCTTGGCTTAGTTCCGACGGTTTCTTGTGTGTCGCTCGTCCCAACCCGACGCGAGTCAACCAACCGTTGGCGATCTCCGCACGCTCGTCATATGTTGAATTCGGTCGCACTTGTTCAATGCCGAGCGTGACGTTATCGAGCGCGGTCAGCCAAGGTAGTAAGTTCGGTGATTGGAAGACAACCGCTCGATCGGGTCCTGCTCCAGTGACCTCATGATTGTCCAGGATCATGCCGCCCCCATTCAGCGAGTGCAAGCCAGCGATCATCGACAATACGGTACTCTTTCCGCAACCGCTATGCCCGATGATCGAGACAAACTCGCCTTCCGCCACATTAAGAGAGAAGTCTCGGACGGCCACGAAGGGACCCTTATCAGTTCTAAACTCTTTCTTCAAACGCCAGCATTCGAGGAACTTGGGATTCATGCTATGGTCTCCAATTCCGCTTCCACGGCGCGCTTGCGAGCACTCATCAGAGTTTGAATGATCTCCAGTTTGAGACCTTTAAACGAAGGATGATGAGTAACAGATTCTCGCGTTCGTGGGCGATCGATCTCGATCGCAATCGATTCTCCTAGCGTTGCCCCTCGACCATCGCCCGGCAACAAAGGAATCACGCGGTCCGCCATCAAGATAGCTTCATCGACGTCATTCGTGATTAGTAACACGGTACGCCGATCGCGTTCCCAAATGCTGATGATCTCGCGTTGCAAGGTAGCTCGCGTCAAGGCATCCAAAGCCGAGAGAGGCTCGTCCATCAAAAGCACTTGTGGCTCGGTAGCAAGAGTCCTTGCCAATGAAACTCGCTGGCGCATGCCGCCTGAAAGTTCCGCTGGAGTTTTCATCTTTGCATGGCCGAGATTGACCATGTCGATATACTTCTCGCTGTGAGCAATCTGTTTCGACGTAGACATTTCTGTGAAAACTTGTTGGACAGCGAAGAGCACGTTATCCAAAACGCTTAGCCATGGCAACAACGAGTAGTTTTGAAAAACGACACCACGATCTGGTCCAGGCTGAGTCACTCGCTCGCCTCGAAGAAGAACTTCCCCCGTGTCGGCAGTTCTCAAACCAGCCAAGGTCGAGACAAGAGTGGTTTTCCCGGTCCCCGAGTAGCCGACAATCGCCACGAACTCACGTTCTTCGATGGCCAAGTTCACGTCGCGCAGGACTTCCGTGCGAGACGAACCTTTTCCAAAACCTTTGTTGACATTGCGAAGCTCAAGCAGCGGCATCGGAAGTCTCCTTGCCATCGAGACGGTTCACGACAGGACTAACGGATGGCAACATCGAGTTGCGTGCCAGACGAGTTTGCTCAATCCAACGCCCGAATTTGGATGGCAACGAAAGAAGTAGCGTCGCGTTCTTCTCGACTATGTTCATGATCCGGTCAAGAACAAACCCAACGAGTCCAATAACAATCACAGCAGCGATCATCGGGCCATAGGTTCCCGATTGATATTGGTTGTTGACGAACGCTCCAATCCCATTCTTCCCTGAGAGCATCTCAGCAGCCACGATTACTAGCCAAGCGATTCCCAAGCTCAAACGAAACCCGGTGAACATGTAGGGCATCGTAGCCGGCAACAAGATCCGAGCGAACAACTTAAGCGGCGAAAGGCGTAGTACCTTTGCGACATTCAAATAGTCTTGTGGAATCGCTCGAACGCCGACTGCCGTATTCAAAATCGTCGGCCAGATCGAGCACATCGCGATCGTGAAGATACACTGCAACTGTGTCGCGTCGACTTCTTTGTTGTAGCGGCGAATCGCCACGACAATTAGGCCAGCCAATGGAAACCACGCGAGCGGCGATATCGGACGTAAGATCTGGAAAATCGGATCAAACATCCTCGCAAAACGTTGGCTGCCACCGAGCAAGAAGCCCATCGGAATCGCAGCGACAATCGCCATCCCGTATCCCATCCCTACCAGTTGCAGCGAACGCCAAACCTCCAATCCGATTCCGTCGTAGCCTTCGGCTTTGTTGCTGGTAAAAGGATGGACGAAATACTTGACGCTATCATTCCAGGTTGTGATCGGCGATGGAAAATCGCTGACCCCTGCTTTGGCATCGTAGGTCAGCCAGGAAAGAACCGTCCACAGAACCAGGCAAGCGACCATCCCGACCATCGGGAGAACAACGTTGTCTACGAGAAGCTTTTGAAGTTTTACTGAGTTCATCTCAACCCTTTAGATTCTTGATAGGAAAGCTCTTGGCGAACGCTTCGAGATCGGATGCCGGATCGAAAGTCACGCCGTCCATCATTTTCCAAGGTGTGTTATCGAGGCCGCCGTGCTTGTAGCCTATCTCTGCCATCGCTTCTTCATACAAGCCTGTTTGCATTACCTTGCTGGCGACACCGGCGTAGTCCTGCGGACCTTCTGCCAAGCCCCAACGTCGTAGCTGTGTTACCCACCACTTGGCGTAGGCTGGTTGTGGGTAATTGCAATTGCGAGAACTGAAGATCATATAGTTCTCGTCTGCCGTCTTTCGCCCATCACCATAGTCGTACTTGCCAAGCATACGTCCAAGAATTTGCTCTTTGTCGCACTTGATATAGGCATCGCGCGAAACAATATCACACTGCTCGGGTCGATTCTTCAGATCGTCCAACCAGACGCTCGCTTCATGAACCGCCTTCAATACCGCCTTGACGGTCTTGGGGTTCTTCTCCGCAAACTCAGCAGTAAAGGCACAGACTTTTTCCGGATGATCTTTCCATATTTCCTGGGTCGCAACCGATGTGTACCCAACGTTTTCAGCGATAGCCCGCGCATTCCATGGCTCACCGACACAGAATCCATCCATCTTGCCGATCTTCATGTTCTGGACCATTTGCGGAGGCGGAATCGTGATCAAATCGACATCCAAATCTGGATTTACTCCACCCGCAGCTAGGTAATATCGAATCCACATCGCGTGTGTTCCCGGTGGAAAAGTCATCGCGAAGGTTAAACGTTGTCCCTTCTTATTCGCTTCATCGACCAGCGGTTTTAACGCCTTAGGATCT
>JANPLJ010001040.1:0-13162 GCA_031426475.1 Pirellulaceae bacterium
GCTTGTGTTTGATTTGCATTGTGCAGAACCGTGGTTGTCCAGCCACGGCTGTCGGTGCATGGCCGAGCAAAATAGACTTGTTCGCTGTAGCCTGGCGTCGGACCATCGTAGATGTCCCATCGATCGATGTCTTTCGCGGCCCCGGCGTTGCGAGGAGCCAGCTCGTCGAGCGCTGCGACTACCTTTGAGCCTTTTTCCAGCAAGGGTCGGCCTAAGTTGATGTGATAGAGCATTTGCATCGTCGCCGTTTGCGAGCGCCGGTTCGTGATCACGTCCGTACAGTCGATTGTCGTTCGATTGATGTGAAATCGATAGCGAACATCGATATTGAGCGATTGAATATGAAAGCGTGTCTCGGTCACACTGCCGATAACGTCGAGTATGCCGGCCGCCGGGTCGACTTCGATCGAAAGCGAGTGGGCCGGTAAGTTTCCGATACGTCCATGAAGCGGAAAACGCAACGCCCCGTGGGTATCAAAGTCCGGGGCACCGTTGCTTTGCAGGCCGCACCGAACCACCAATTCGTCGAATCCTTCCAACCATCCCAGGCCGTTGGGATCGAAGACGGGCACTAGATTGGGATGCACTGGCCCGCCGACGGGGCTTTGCCAACCAAGTTCAGTCTTTCCCGACCAAGCCTTCCAGAGGCTCATCCCACGCGTTGGTAATACGACAGTTCGAAGGCTACCCGTGTCGATCTCAACAACATCGACTCCGTCGCTTGGTCCACCGACCAGCCGCGAAAACGAGATTTGAAACTTGCCTCCTTGGACATCGACGGTCTTGCTCTGACCGCGGACGAAGGCTTCGCTTTTTTGGTTCTGTGTTTGGCCGTCAACGGAGGACGTTCCGCTGGCCAAGATTAAATCCCAACGCATAGTGTTTATGATCCGTTGATGGCATCGATAAGCTGTCGAAGTCGACCAAAATTGCGGCGATTGAAATGCAACTTCAGTCGCGGCAAATCCGCGACCTCGGGCTCATTCGATTCGGCGGGCAAGGCTTCCGATTGCTCGATCCAGCCCTTGACGAGAATGCTCGAAAAATCGGTATTGAGCTGGTCGATTTTCTCGGGCGAAAGCGGATGGTTGATTCGCAAAACAAGGAAGTCGTCGACATACCGCATGCTGTGGTATACGCGATAAAATCGAAGCACTTCTTCGACGGTCTCTTCGACACCGTGGGTGATACGATAGAGGTTGATATCTTCTGGACTGATTAAACCGCTTTGCAGCAGCGAGTCATGCAGGAATCGCTCGAGTCCTTTCCAAAACGTCCCGCCTGGAGCATCCATTAGGACAACCGGCAGCATCGTCTGCTTGCCTGTTTGAATCAACGTCAAGGCTTCAAACGTTTCGTCGATCGTTCCGAAGCCACCTGGCAAGCAAACGACGCTGCTGCATTCTTTCACAAACATCAACTTGCGCGTAAAAAAATACTTGAGAGTGACCAGCTTGGGATCACCGACAATGAATTCGTTGGCACTTTGTTCGAAGGGGAGCATGATGTTCAAGCCCATCGACATCTCGCGGCCTGCTCCCTTGTGTCCGGCTTCCATGATGCCACCACCAGCCCCCGTGATCACCATCCAGCCGCGGCTTGCCATCGCTCGGCCAAGCTCTTCGGCTGCCAGGTACGTCGGATGGTCTGGCTTGGTCCGTGCCGAACCGAAGATCGATATTTTTCGACGTCGGCGATAGGGTTTGAAAACCTTCATCGCGTAACGAAGTTCGCGAAGCGTCCGATTCAGAATCTTCAAATCACCACGGCTAGCCGAATCTTTTTCAAGCTGATCGATCGTCCGCCGCATCATATCGATCAGATCGCCCGAATCGAGCAAAATCGGTGATTCGTCGATCGGCTGGGGACGATGCCTCTCGTCCTCCCCGAAAGCGTCAGGCTGAATAGGCGAGGAAGAAGTTGGATCGGACATCGGCGACTAGATTGCTCAGTATAACGCTGGGGATCGAATTTCACGGAAAAGTAACTGGAACTAGCCATTGTAACCAGAAGCAAACGCCACAGCACTACTCGGACGAGCCTAGTACTTCATCCAACTTAGATATTTTAGGGTTGGTTAGCCGAATTCGTCAGGATTCGGACGCAACTCGAAAGGCGATGTTTACTACGCTTCTTCCGAAGTCTTACGACACCGGCTACGAATTGAAACCAAAACTTGAAGACGCACAAAAATGGTCGGCGTTTTCTTTTCTTGCTGGAGCACTAAGCCACGCGTCCGAGGGACCTGTAGGCGAGAGCAACTTCGTAGAGGTCCTGGGAGATTGTGACGTTATCGTCTTTGAAATCCTTGATCCAAGCCCGGTTTTTTTGCGATGCTTCGATCAGAAGCGGAAGGAGTTCGGCAAGTCGAACCGTTACTTTCGACTCTTCGATGGGCGCCTGACCTGTTGTCCCTGAAGCCAATCTTACATTCTGAGGATTGCTGTTCGACTTGCGAGGCGTTTCCGCCATCTGAATCTCGTCTTGATTGAAACTTGTATCCAGGCCAAAAATCCGAAATGCGTGATGTTCCATTCCTCGAAACCTCTTTCCTAAGATGAATGCCGGTCTGCTTTCATCTTCGATTTCGACTTTCACGGCCAGTCAAAACGAGCGAATCTTGACAATTATTCCGAAAATCCCGCCTGGGCAACCGGCAGAGGCAAGCCAATTGGCGCAAATCAGGTAGACTTGATTTCTTCTATTCGCTTGACAATGCTTGATTCCTTCAATAGATTCCGAACGTTTCGATTCATTGTCAACCCATTATGCTAGCAGTAAGATAGGCGATCAGCATGGCCGCTGTCGTTTTGAACGATCGGCCTGGAACTCTTTATATGAATGATCTCGAAGCAGTTGCGCGTGATCTGCGTCTATCGGTAGACACCTTGAAGTTGCCAGCTGAGCTGCTCAACCAAGGCTATGATCCATCCTTCCTTGCTACTTATCGGCCCGATGAATTGGGTCAGATGGACGCCACAATACTGGCCCGGCTCAAGCGCGGACTGGATCGTCGTGCTCGGTTGGCTAGCTATAAACAGCATCTTTGCACTCAAGGGACGGCAGAAGGCTGGTGGCAGTCATCCCTGGATTCCGTCGTAGATTCGGCGCAGAGTATCGCCGAAGTCGATGGTTTGACTCGCAATATCCGATCGCGAAAAAGCACTCGCATCCTAGCCGCAAAGAACCCACGACTTGCGGAGCTTGGTCAAGCGATCTTGACGATGACGGATGCGGCCCCTGCAGACCTCGTTGCCTGGGTCGGGGAAAAATTCGCGATTTCGTCAGAGGAAGCCAAGCAGTTACTTGACGATACGAAGCACTGGCTGCAAGTGCTCCTCAGCGAAGATGCTCCGCTCTTGCATCGATTGGGACGCCAGATCCTCAAACGCGGGCAGCTTTCGATTAAACTGCTTGCCGAACAAGTCGAGCGTGAAGCAAAAGACAAAGCCGCAGAGAATTCGAAGAACGCTGAGCATCAAGGCGCGAACAATTCCTCGCCGACGAGCGCAGCGAACGAGCCGACGGAACATTCCGACGAGGAAGAATCGCTCGCCGCTAGCTACTCTGCCCTCGACGCTGAACCGCATGCAGAAGTCGTGCATGAAGAATTAGCAGAGATGGTCTCGGCAGACGCTCTGCATGAAGCCTCACCGATCGTCGAGTCCCACGAAACATCGGCACCTACCGCGATTGCAGATGTTCCCGTTGCCGAATCCATCTTGGATGAGAGTACTCCACAGGAAATTTCTGCGCCAGAAACCGCCCCGTTGGATCCTTTGCTTGCTGCTTTTCCAACGACCCCCGCGTCGAAGATCCGGACGAGCAAGCTTGACAAAAAACCCACGCCCAAAGCGCCCCAAAAGCAGCTTTCGCCTCGCCAACGCCGACGAAAATGGTTGCGAAGCATCTTGCAGCGATATTCCAAGATGCGAACGCAACTGACTCGCATCGGTCATTATCAAGCACTGATGTTGGGACGCGGACAGAGATCGCAGATTGTTTCGATCAAAATCGATTACGACCGACAAGCCATGACACAGATGGCGCGTGAAGCGCTTTGCCCTGGCCCTCATCCATTGAATAGTTTGTTGATGGAAGTGTCGGAAGAAGCCCTACAAAAGATCATTCTTTCTCGATTAGAACACGATGTTTTTGCTGAGATCGAAGAGGTTGCACACCATGAATTGACGGAAATGGCGGTTCGTCATCTGCAGGATATGCTGCAGCAACGGCCAGTTCGCGGGCATCGAATCCTCGTCATCGATGCCATGGGACCGAAGACGGCTGCCGTAGCAATCGTCGATCCCAATGGGCACGTCGACTTCACCGGAGAGTTATCGGCGGTAAGCAGTCGGGCGGACGTGGTTGCACAAAACGTAGCGACTCTTGGTCAATGGATTCATCAATATCGCGTTAGCTTGGTCGCGGTCAGCAACGGAAATACCCGTCGCTATTTGATCCATACCGTAGCGGAGCTGATGAAGCAGTCTAGCAGCACCGATTTGAGATGGACACTCGTCGATCGAACGGGAGCCGACGCGTACTGCGATACCCGTCAGGCTTTGCAAGAACTACCGAAAATCGCCAAGCGATTTCGGGCGGCAGTATGGTTGGGCTGGCGGCTTCAAGATCCATTGATTGAATTGACGAAAGTCGATCCTGCCAGACTGCGATTGGGATCGTATCAGCGTGAATTGCCTCAAGATATTTTGGAAACGGCGTTGCTCCAAGCGGTTTCGGCCAGCGTCGCCGCTCGCGGCATCGATGTTTGGCACAGCCATGAAAAAGCGCTCGTTTGCTTGCCGGGCGTGACCACGTCGTTGGCGAAAGCAATCACCGCCCTTCGAGACAGCGAGCAGATCTCGACTCGCGAAAAACTCGTTGAATCGCTTCGCGAGTCGGCAACCGAGACGCAGCTTCGACAAGCGATCGGTTATTTGAGAGTCTTCGGCAGCGAACAACCGCTGGATGCGACGACCATCCATCCGAACGACTACCGTCTGGCAGAGCGGCTGATCGCTGCCGGACCACTGACGGCTCCGCCTGCCGCTCCCGACGGTTGGCGGAAGCCAATCAAGCAAAGCGCGAAGGTGGCTCCGCCCGTCACCGCCGAAGCCGAAGCCGAGACGCACACTGCCGAAGAGTCGGCTGGTACGTCGGGCACGACTTCGGACGCGAGTATTGAACCAGTCGCGGAAATGCCACCAGCTGCCGAAGAATCGATCGCTCCGAGTGAGGAAAATTCTGCGACCACCGAAACCGTTGCTGATGCCGATGCCGATGCGAACGCTCCATCAGAAGTTTCGGCCGAATCGACCAGTGAAGTCGTTGTTGAAGCTACGCCAAAACCAGCAGAGGCTCCTAAGAGTCCGCTCGCCATGGAGACGATCCATCCACAGAATCCGACCGAACCTGAATTGGCTCCACCGCTTTCTATCGATGTCGAACGACTCGCACGAAGCTGGCAAGTAGGTCGCGAAAAGCTGCGAGTCGTGGCAAGAAGCTTACAACAACCGTTTGTCGATTCCCGAGATTCACGTGTGCCGGTCCCGTTGCTTTCCCAAGTTCCAACCCTCGATTCTCTTAAGCCGGGTTTAGCGGCTTGGGGTATTGTCGTTGGCGTCGCGGACTTTGGTGCCTTTGTTGACTTAGGCCCTGACTGTAATGGTTTGATCCACGTAAGTCGGCTATCGCGAGAATTCGTCGAAGATCCACACGAAATTGTTCAGATCGGCGATCTGCTTCAAGTCTGGGTCGTCCATGTCGATCTCGACAAAAAACGTGTTGCTCTCTCGGCGCTGCCTCCCGGAACCGAGTCAGCTCGACGACCTTCGAACCAAGATGCCGCCCATGAAGGTTCCTCACAATCCCCGGCGAACAACCGCGGCTTCCGAGGCGATCGACCAAACGCGTCGCGTCCAGGAGGCCAAACTCAAGAAAGACGCCCCCAAAGTCAGGGTCAACGACAAGGGCAGGATCAAGGTCAACGCGGACAATCGCAAGGACAAGGACAAGGTCAAGGCGGACGCGGACCGAATCCACAAGGCTCGAATCAGCGTGGCTCCAACGATCGAGGCCAACGACGCGATCGATATGAACGCCGGGAAGACAGCGACCGCTCAACGGAGACAACTTCACGGTCGCGCGCCAAGCCATCGCAACCCGCCCCTCCAATCACCGAAGCAATGCAGACCGGTCAAGAGCCGTTGCGATCGTTCTCGGATCTATTGCAATTCTATCAAACGAAACGCGAAGAGCCGAGCAAGCCAGAAACACCGCCAGCCGTAACGCCGACAACGATTCCCGATCAAGCCGAACCGAAGATCGAAGAAACCGAATCCAATCCGAACGCGTGAGATGCTAGCGATTCATCCTGCCTAGTGCGTGGTCACTTAGATAAACAGGGGTTGGGTGTCACTGGCTGTGCCAGTGTTGAACTGATCGCATCCTTTGCGGCTCCAACACGGGCACAGCCAGTGGCACCCACGTTTACCTAAGTGAAAAAGCACTAAATTTGCTTCGACGAGCCTATTCAATATGACTGATTTTGATGAACGACTAAAGCAAGCGATTCAGCGCGGACACAATCGAGGTCTGCAAACGCAAGATGAAGCAGCGTTGAAAAAAGCGAAGCAAGATGAAATGCGACGCTTGCACACCACGATGCGACTACAGCTTTCCGAACGCATCGAGAAAGTCGTTCATCAATTCATCGATCAATTCCCAGGTTTTCAGTTTTCAAGTGTCTACGGTGAAAACGGTTGGGGGGCGGCATGTACTCGCGATGATCTCGTTATCGTCAGCAGCCAACGACAATCCAAGTACAGCCGTTTCGAAATGGCCGTGCGTCCGTTGAGCGATGTCTTTGTCCTCGATCTGCAAGCTCGCGGAACCATCGCCAACCGCGAGAAACTCGTACGCAGCTACTTTCAGCCGCTCGATGAAGTCGATCTCGCGCATTTCCAACGCTTGATCGACGATTGGATGGTCGCCTACGCCGAACTCTACTCTGCGTCGATCGCCAAGTAGGTAAATTCATAGCCTGCTGCAAAATGAGGGAATCACCTTATCGAAATCAGGCGTTCGCGATGTATAAAATGCTTGTGCTCAGGGACGAGAAACTACGCCGAGTTCGGCGGCCGCAGGGTGGCAGCCGTCGGACTTTTTCTTCCGTTGCAACATTTGTTTAACCGCGTAGGCAACGCCCCGCGTGAAGCTCCAGCCAACTACGCAATCAACTAACCAAGTTTGCCAAATTATGTTAGGCTATGTTTCTAAACAGGTAGCTACGCTCGCCAGAGCGTGGTAAGTCGAACGGATTTCCACGTTCTGGCGAACGTAGCTACATCAAATTCGATCTTTAGAAACGAAGTCAAGTCTTGCTGGCTTCAATGTGATGACTATTGTTGCAATTTGAGCTGATGGACCAGGCATGAACCAACGGACCGCGATCGTCATCGGGGCCGGTCCGGCGGGACTTACCGCGGCGTTGGAACTTCTTGAACGCAGCGATATTCGTCCGATTGTGCTTCAGCGCGACGAATTTCTCGGTGGACTTTCGCGAACCGTCCAGTTCAAAGGCAACCGAATGGATATCGGTGGGCATCGCTTTTTCTCCAAAAGCGATCGCGTCATGGACTGGTGGCTCAAGATCTTACCGCTTGAGGCGAATCATCAAACCGCGACGATTGCATATCAGAGCCAATCACGGAAGGTAGTGGCCGCGGAAGCTGCCATTCCTCGAAACCCTGATCAAGTGATGCTCGTTCGACCTCGCAAGTCCCGCATCTACTTCATGCGGAAGTTTTTTGACTATCCAGTCCGTCTCAGCAAGTCAACAATCCTACAACTAGGTTTCTTTCGAACAATCAAGATCATCCTGAGCTATGCTAGATCCGTCCTGTTCCCGATACGGAACGAAACGAGTCTCGAGCACTTTTTCATCAATCGTTTTGGCCGCGAACTCTATCGGACGTTCTTCAAATCCTATACCGAAAAAGTCTGGGGAATCCGTTGCGATGCGATCAGCGCAGAATGGGGAAAACAGCGCATCAAAGGGCTATCGATCTCCAAGCTTGCGAATCATCTGATTCAGAAAATGAAGTGGAATCGTAACGTCGATTGGAAGCAAAAGGAATTCGAAACCTCGTTGATCGAACAGTTCCTGTACCCAAAGTTTGGACCAGGACAGATGTGGGAAGAGGTTGCGCGTAGAATTCTGGAAAAGGGAGGGCAGATCGTCCCAAACCAAAACGTCGATCGCGTTTGCTGCGAAGGAAATCGTATTGTTTCGGTGAGCGCTATGGATCGTGAAACGGGCCAGCGCACAACTTACTCAGCAGATTACTATTTCTCGACGATGGCAGTCAAGGATCTATTGCAAGCTGCAGAACCACCCCCGCCGCCTGCCGTTCGCGAAGTCGGCGAAGGCCTGGTTTACCGCGATTTCATTACCGTCGGAATGCTGCTTTCGCAGCTCAAAATTAAATCGGATCATTCACAATCGTCCCAATTGCTCGCTGATAATTGGATCTATATTCAAGAACCGGATGTACAAATTGGCCGATTGCAGATATTCAACAACTGGAGCCCTTCGATGGTGGCCGACCCGACCCAGGTTTGGATTGGGCTGGAGTATTTCTGCTACCAAACCGACCAGCTCTGGATGTTGACCGATGAACAAATGATTGCGTTGGGCGCTGAGGAGCTCGCCAAAATTGGCATCATTGAAAAGGCCGATGTCCTGGATGCAACGGTCGTGCGTGAACCTAAGACCTACCCAGCCTACTTTGGGACGTATGACCGCTTCGAGGAGATCCGCTGTTGGCTTGATGGTTTTGAGAATTTATTCCCGATCGGTCGCAATGGCATGCATCGTTATAACAATCAAGACCATTCCATGCTGACTGCGATGGTCGCTGTCGATAATATCTTGGCGGGTCGAGTCGATAAGTCGAATCTTTGGAATATCAATACAGATCAGAATTATCATGAAGATTCTATGAAAACAACAGCCGGAAGCGTTGGCGACGAGCTTGCGACGAAATGACGGCCGCAAAAATAGACTTAAATTCCACGATGAAACGCGATTCGTTCGGTCATTCGTTTACGCTTCAGGCTCTTGCAATCATACTGGCTGGCGTCTTGGCCTATTCGAACACGGCTCAAGTTCCGTTCATGTTCGATGACTCGGTTCGCATCCTTCACAATCTGAAGATTCGAACGCTATGGCCGCCATTTTTGGCGATGTCCGAGTCCAACCGACCGGTCGTCAACTATACATTCGCGATCAACTATGCGATTCATGGCTACGAAGTTTGGGGCTATCATGTCTTGAACTTGGCAATTCATTTGGCGGCTGGGCTTTGTCTTTTTGGAATTGTGCGACGATCGCTTCTGATTGCGGGAACCAAGTGGGCTAGGAATTCGACATACCTTGCCCTCGCTGTCGCCTTGATCTGGGTCGTCCATCCACTTCAAACACAAGCTGTAACGTATATCAATCAGCGCTATGAATCGCTGATGGGTCTAAGCTATTTGTTGACGCTGTACACATTCATTCGCTCGATCGATTCGACGAATGCCGTGTACTGGCAGACACTTTCGGTTGTCATGTGCGGATTGGGAATGGGATGCAAGGAAGCGATGGCCTCGGCGCCTGTTGTCATTCTTTGGTACGACCGTGCTTTTATCGCATCCTCTTGGAAATCGCTGTTTTCTCAACGCAAACGATACTATGGACTTCTCGCCTCGACGTGGGCAATCCTGGCCTGGGCAATGCTGCACTATACGGATGAATATACGGAAGGTGGCATGGTGATCGTCGAGAACGTTACGCCCTGGACTTACCTCTTGAGTCAATCAGAAGTGATCACCCATTACTTGCGACTCGCAGTTTGGCCACACGGTCAATGCTTCTTCGGAAAATGGCCGGTTGCCCATTCAATTCTGGATGTATTGCCTCAGGGCGTATTTATCCTAGCGATCCTTGCGGGCACCGTTTGGAGTCTATTCCGAATTCCAAAGCTAGGCTTCGTCGGTGGCTGGTTCTTTTCTATCTTGGCACCGACATCGAGCTTCATACCGATCCGAGATCTTATTTTTGAGTATCGCATGTACCTACCGCTTGCCTCGGTGGTGGTTGTTTTGGTGGTAGGGGGTTTTTTACTGATTGATCGATTCGGGCTGTCGGAGAGAAACGTATGCCGCAGCCATGCGATCATCACGATTCTGGCTGTACTTTCGCTTGCCTCGGCAACTTACCTACGCAATCATGTCTACCGTACAGAGTTGTCGATCTGGCAAGACACCGTCGCCAAAGCTCCGCATCATGCAGCGGCATGGCATAATGTCGGACTCTCATACGTCAACTTAGGCAGAAGCTCCGAGGCGCTACCGTTTCTCGCTAAAGCTTTTGAGCTTGCGCCAAACGATTCGCAAATGACCTCGGCTTATGGAAGCGCTTTGTTGGAGGCGGGGGACTATGAAATGGCACGAAAACATCTTGCCGTCGCGATCCAGAGCAATCCGAAAGATCATGTCGCCTTGAGGAATATGGGTAACCTGCTGCTCGATACCGGGAAAGGCGCCGAGGCGATCGATTATTGCGAACGAGCGTTGCAGCTTGCGCCGCCCGACGCGGAACTGGAGATGAGCTTCGTCGCAGCCTTAATCGTGGGAGGCCGTTTTGAAGATGCGATCCGACAATGCGAAAGAACGCTCAAAGAGCATCCTGACTATCTGAAAGCTCACCTCAACTTGGTAAGCATCTATTCGCAACTCGGCAAGTTCGATAAAGCGATTGAACACGGGTTGGCAGCTGTTCGATCCGATCCGAATTCTTCAATCGCTCGAGGAACGCTTGGTATGCTCCTAGCTCAGCGGTCACCCGATCAAGCCATCGAACACCTCAAGATCGCTTGCAAGCTCGATACATCGAATGCTCCATTACAACTAACGCTCGGGAAATTGCTCGCCAAAAATCACCCACAAGAAGCCATTGCGTACTTTCGCAGTGCACTATCAACCCAACCGGAAAATGTCGAAGCTCGATATAAGCTAGTCAGCCTGTTGGTCGTAATCGGCGAGCTCGACAACGCCATCACCGAAATGGAATCGATCCTGCAACTCCGCCCAGATTCTCAAGCGGCACGCGATTACCTCGCTAGACTCCGGAGCGCCGCCGGAAATCGCTAATTGTGTTGCCTTCGCAATTGTCGTCGGATCGTCGTGGGTCCGTCGCTTACGCTTCCGGCTCTTTTTCATCCAAACTCGCTACTTCCTTTTCTTGGAAGATAGAACCTTGTGTCGATCTCGTTTGAACTGTTGAAGTTCTTCTCCAGTCATCTTGGGTTGTGGAACGCTCGCTTCGTCGTAGCGTCGAACGGGAGGTTCGACCGTGTCGGTTCGTGCGACACTTTGGGTTATTGAGATCTCACTCGGATCGAACGCTCGACTTTGCGTGATGCGCTGGTTGTAGGTCGCAATGAAGGCCTGAAGCTCGTCTGGATTGCTCATGTCGAATCCTTCCGCTTCGCCCATCATGAAAATCGATTTAGCCATCCCGAAATTCGATGGATTCGATAGTTCGCGGCGAAGTCGAATATCAGCATTGCCTTTCAGAACAACCAAGACGTCTCTAGCATTTTTGTATGAATACTGGCGCTCCATGAACTTCCAAAATCGTGTCAGTGCGTCGATAATGGCGACTGCAGAGCTTGAATCGGTCGACACTTTTCGTGGAAATATCTCGAAGAGAATTTCCTTTGCGTCGTTCGCGGAAATCGTCCGAACGGACGCACCTAGATATGTCATCGCGTATTCCAAGAACATCCGGATCCAACCAAAGCCCTCTTCTGCCGACGAAGCCAACGCAGCTTCATTTGACTTCGAATAGGCGTCTACAGCCGCATCGAGATACCGATGCAAGGCGTCTTCGTCTAACTCGCCATCGTTGAATAATGCAACTTTGGAAAAGCAACTGATGCCTAAACTGTTTCTAAATTCCTCGATCGAATTGATTGGTTCTTTTGGCATCCTCAAACCGAGAGTATCGACACCTAAGTCGCGCCGAACCATTTCCCAATCGCCTGCCATACCGTGATCGATACAGTTGGCTGCAAACGCTCGTTCGATCGCCTCGGCGGCTTCCGTCGCTTTTAATTCCATGAGCATGCACAATACCGCCGAATTGACTCGTACGTCATGTCGCTTGCAATTCTTTAGCAGCTCAATTCCGAAATTGACCGTTGGACCACGCAATGCACCGGATTGTCTGCCGATTTTTTCAAGACCAACAATGGCACAGACGCGGGCTTCAATCTGGTTCCGTCGCTCCAACACAAAACGCTTCAATGGCTCCAATGCTGGTGCCCCGACTAACCCAAACACATTGGGAAACTCGGAGAGCGCCCATTCGTCGCTTTCGTCAACGAACGAATCGAGTTCATCGAGCAGCGGTGAAACACACTCCGAGGCCTTCAAGCAACCTAATGCACGCCAAGCAAGAACGGGTAACATTCCGGCTAGTTTGTCTTCGTCCTCTTCGTCCTCTTCGTCCTCTTCGTCTTCTTCGTCCTCTTCGTCTTCTTCATCGTCGTGTTCGAATTCATCGTCTTCGACTTCATCGACAGTCTCATCCCGTTCCAGGGCCATCGCGATCAATTCCGGGATGTCTTCGTTCGTTAATTCGCATGCATCGAGCATGACCGAGGGACTTTCGTGCCAGTTGTCAGAACTCAGAGCAGATTCATAAGCAACGAGTCGTTCGTAGAGCGGCTTTTTTTCTTCGGCGTTTGTCATTGCATGATTCCCTTCAATGGAGAGGCGAAAACTTGAACTCGACGGTGAATTCCGAGTGCGATAGGTCTCGGATGGCGTCGAACTTGAATGTTGCTTCAAAGGCCATGCAAATCGTAACCCGAAGTTTACGCGAAGCCAACCAGACATTGGAAGCAACGTTCGTTTGGCAACCAGTATCGAAAACCACGCTGCTCAACCTTCGGCACGAGTCCAAGCTCTGGCGAGCTTAGCTACCCGATTCTCATACGTTGTCTGGTTTTGCTAGCTAAGCTTGACCCACGCGTTGCTGAAGTGGGCTTTGGGAGGTGCAACGCGAGCGGTTGCGAGATGGGGCATGCAGAGGGTCTTTTCGACGAGC
>JANPLJ010001041.1:0-4520 GCA_031426475.1 Pirellulaceae bacterium
CGGCCGACAGCTGGTCGTACCACAAGCCGACACTTTCAAGTGCTTTGCTCCAGACACTCATCACGCGGATGTTGATGCCGCGTTGCTTTTCAAGGAGGTGATTCACCGCGACGTACTGCAGGATGATATTCTCTTCGGCCGGTTTCCTTTCGAAATGTTCATTCATTGCCACGGCACCTTGTAGCAGTTCGATCACGTTGATCCCAAGCATCGCGGCCGGAACAAGCCCTACTCCAGACAGCACCGAACATCTTCCGCCGACACCGTCAGGCACAGGGAACATCTCGCTGCAACCTAGCTCGGTCGCCATCTTGTGAAGCTTGCCGCCTTCTCCCGTGACTGGAACAAGCAGCGCACTTACTTTGTCGCGATCTCCACCGCAGCTCCGCTCGAGCGCTGCCAAGAACTGACGAAACGCTCCGGCTGTCTCAAGCGTTCCACCGCTCTTGCTGATCACCACCAACCCCCATCGATCGGTTTCATTCAAGGCCGTTTTGCCTTCGTTTGCCCCCAGCAAATGCAGCAACCCTTGAGTCGCATCGTTGTCGACGTTGTTCCCCTCGAAATACATACGCGGCTTACTGCCACGTGCACCTCGAGAAAGTTCATTCCAATAGGGTTGGCAACAGCCTTCCATCAAAGCTCGAGCGCCCATGTACGAGCCGCCAATTCCAAGCACCACGACGCGATCGACCGACGCGTGCATACGATTGGCAACTTTGAAAAGCCGACCAAGTTCACTCCCTTGTCGGTCGCTCTCATACTCCTTCAAAAGACGCCCTGGCAGCGTATAAAAACCAACGTCCAGCGGTTGCATTGCATCGGGCGTTGGTTGTCGTCCCGATAGCATCTCCAGCTCAGGACCAATCATGGCGTCGCGAATCGTTTCGAGTTCTTTCGCCAATTTGAGAACTTCGGCTTTGGTGACGCCGTACTTCTCGATATAGGAACCAGAGGGATCAAAACGAAGTGGTTCCAGTGAATTTCGACGCAATTTCATAGTTTTTGGTTCGTAATCTAAGATCGCATACAGAGTGTTTCAAAACGGCGAGGCCGCATCTCGGCTCGCCTTTCTTGAAGATAATCTTGTCGGTAAAGAGGATGAAGATATCACGAAGCATTTGGGCTGAACATGGACGCTGGCCTCACTTTTTGGCTACGCCTAGCTTCTCCAGTTGGTCCGCCAAATCCTTGCCGTGGTTCTCGGTATTGTCTTTCGAATCCACCGCGAGAATCTTGCCATCCTTGCCGATGATAAAGGAGATGCGATCAGCGACTAAACCCGTTGGTTTGAGCACGCCGAACATCGCAGCGTTCTTGCCTTGTGGGTCGCAAAGGATTGGATAATCCAGGTCGAGACTCTTGGCGAACTCGGCATTCTTCTTAACGTCATCGGTGCTGGCCGTAAAATAGGCAACGTCATACTTTTTAAGCAAATCGCCTTGTTCTTTGAGCGACTTGCATTCTTTGGTGCAACCGCCAGTAAAAGCCTTCGGAAACCAAGCGATGATGACGGCTTTCTTGCCAATAAAGTCTTTCGTGGAGTAGGTCTTACCATCGCTTCCCTGCATTTCAAATGCCGGAGCGGGATCGCCTACTTTCGGTTGTTCGGCGAAAGTAACTGACGAGAAGATCGACAGACAAACAGCCAAACCAGCAACGGAAAATCTAAATAACTTTTGCATGATCGAATACCTTTACAATGAGGAGAGAGACGGTGGGAGGATATTGCTTGCAGCGGGAATGTGCGTCGTTCTGCCAACGCAGCAGAACGCAGCCGTTGATAGTATACCGCTTCATGCAATGGAGAAGCATCCAAACCCTATAAGACGGGCGAAATTTTTATTTGTATATTGATGGCGCCCTGTCGTTTCGGAAACGTCGTTTGAGGGCGGCCTTGGAAGACCGATCAACCTTGAAAAGAACGAAACTCAATGCCGCTTGATTTCTCACGAAATGAATCGAAAAACCGGTCACTTCGTACTGGATTCGATCCGGAGAATTCGGAAAACCCATATGCAATCACAAACGACTTTGAGTCAATCGCCATCACGAACCCAGTTGAAGAAGTAACGCCGGCTTCAATTGCGACAACGATCTTATTGTGGACGGTGGTCTGCAGCCTAAGCGCCGCACCCAGTTTCTTTTTCGCCATCGCTGAACTTGCCAGGTATCAAGCGGCAGCGATGATCGTGGGTGTCTGCATTTTCATAGGAATTTACTCGGCAGCCGATCTATTGTCGCGAAAGCTACCGTTTCGCAAAAACCCTCGGATACGGTCGATTCTACGAGCGACATTTATTGTCAGATCGATAATGGTTGTTATTTTCCCGGTTGCCTTGGTTACCGACATGTTTCTCGGAATGTTCTCGGTCGGCCTGGTGCGAAGCGTTACAAGACCTTTGACTACTGATTATTTCAAGGATGAGATGGGCTTCGGGATGACGTTAGCGACAACACTGGTACAAGGCTGTATGCTATCGATATTCTTGTTTTTTCTGGGACTGCTTATCAGCGCCATCGTTTTTGTGGTGAGGGCGATTGCAAGTCGCTTGAGCTGAGTTACGTCGACTTTCGAAAAAACAGACTGTCGTAGCTGCGTTCGCCAGAACGTGGTGAACCGCCTAGAGTTGCAGCCACGTTCTGGCGAACGTAGCTACGCGCTATGAATAATCCGGGGTTAACCGCGTGCCCATCGGGCCGCGTTAGTGGGGTTTGAACGTACAAAGTTCGTCAGAACGTGGATGGAAGTGCCAACTCTCCACATTCTGACGAATGTGGCTACATAAAATGCGTCACAGCGTTGCAGCGCGGGGCGTTGCCCGCGCGGTTGCACGACACAAAATCATTTTGCTTTCACTTTGTTCTTCGCTTTTGGAGCACTCTCTTTCTCCAATAATGCCGGCAGAGGAAGATAGTCGAAGTCGAGAACCATTTTCTCGGATAATGCTTGACGGAGTTCGCGTTCAACCGACGCGAGCTCCGGCTTTTGGCTCAGATTGTTCAATTCCGACGGGTCCGCTTCTAGGTCGTAGAGCTCATAAACTTGTCGCGGTGCAGTGAAATAGGTAGTGCGAAGCCCAGGAGAGAGCTTCCCTTCGGCGTTGGCTGCTTGCATCTGCTTCCACGCCTGTCCGCCTGCCGAATCGACTGGGGAATACGGAATCCACGGTGTGCAGTTGTAGATAAACTTGTAACGATGGCTTCGCACAGCCCGCGATAGATCGAATCCGGCGTTCGTCATGTCCACAGAAACAGGCGCGGAGCCATGCGGGCCACGTTCGACGAAGATGTACTTCCTAGGTGTGTACTCTTCGCCTTTGAGAAGAGGCAGAAAACTAACACCGCTCATTTTTGATCCTGGTGCTAGGCCTGCAGCGGCCAGCAGCGTTGGAGCTAGATCCTCGCCGCTTATCAGAGCCCGCGATTCGCCGCCTGGCTTGACAACACCAGGCCATCGAACGAGAAACGGAACGTTCGAACCGGGATCATAGAGCGATCCCTTGCCATGCGGCAGCGCAACACCGTTGTCGCCACAAAAAACAACAATAGTATTGTCCATGAGTCCGCGCTGCTTAAGCACATCGAGAACTCCGCCAACAGTCTTGTCCACTCGGTTGACCTCGGAACAATAGTCGGCCACCTGCTCTCGCATCCCTGGTAAATCGGGCCAGTGTGCTGGCAGAATGAGTGAAGCCGGATCAGGGCGAAATTCGACTGGCGCATTCCACGCGTGATGAGGGTCACTGAAATTCGCCCACATGAAGAAAGGCTTCTCTGTCGGTTTCTTGTCGAGGAAGGCAGTGACCTGCGACGCCACTTCGATGTCCGGACAATTATTCAGGAAATCGACTCGATCGGTAAAAGTCTTTAAGTGGTGTTCTATCAAAACACTCTCGCTAGGACCTGCTTTGGCAGAACCGTCTAGATGAAACGAGCGTCCGCAAATCCCTGTGAAATACCCTCCCTTCTCCCGCAATAGTTCTGGCAGAGTAATTTCATCGCGTGGCAGTGGTGATGAAAACCTAGTCATGCGCGCCGCAACAGCGGACCGACCTGTCATGAGTGTCGCTCGCGATGGAACACATTGCGGAGCGCCTGTAAAGAAACGATGAAACTTCATTCCATCGGCCGCGAGTTGATCGAGAATCGGAGTTTTCACGTTCGGACTACCATAGGTACTCAAGAAGGGATAGCTATGATCGTCACTGAGAAGAAAAAGGATATTTGGCGGCGACGAATACGCGAAACTTGGAATTCCGAGGATGGCGAAACACAAGCTGATGACGATAAACATTTTCATGATTTGAGTTCGGACGTGAGAGTAAATTGAACGATGACCATCGAGTTCGAGTTCTGAGCTCTGGCAAAGAGATACCCATTGTAATAAGAAAGATCGTGTCGATCGTCGGCTGCGCCGGGTGCCCCGAACAGAGGTGATTTGCTCACGTCAAAGGTGCAGGCAAGACTCCGACAGGCAGCCCCAGTCACGAAAGCGTCGCCTGCTTTCTATGCAAAAC
>JANPLJ010001042.1:0-3085 GCA_031426475.1 Pirellulaceae bacterium
GTTTCGCACGATCCAAGTAGTCGACGATCGACTGTGCGAGCCCAGCAGGCTTGGTCTCGGCAGCGTTGAGAACCAGAGGCGGAATATCTCCAATCGATACGACCCAGGCGCTTGCGGTCTGTCGTACCAGGCAAGCAGCGCCTTTCATAGCGGGGCACCCATCGGTGTGGTCGGTGCAGGAGCCCTTTTGGCACCATACGGATTTAAGTGGTCAGGCAAAGGGGCAAAGATGTCGTCCGCGTCCACCGGTGCTGCGTCGGTAGGACTCATAGGCGTCATCATCGAGACGGGCTCTTCTTCCGTCGGATTCATCGTGTTCTCGTCCATGGACGGAGTTCCGAGCATGGTTCCCGAATCTCCCGGCGATAATGGAGCGGGAGTTGTACCTGCCACCAATGGAAGTTTCACGTCGCGACCTTCATACCGCAATGTCGCAAATTCAGGCTCGATATTCGAAACCTGAGCCCCAGTCGGGGTTAGCTCCAGCGGCTCACCAACTCCCTTCAAATCAAAATAACCAAGTCCATCGCGAAACAACCCAAGAGACTTGTTGGACTCGATTACCGTACCGACCAACAAGATCCCAAAACTTGGCGTTGTTGGCGGCGCAATCGCGGGGGCAGTCATTTTACGGGGGAGTTCATTTCGAGGCCCCTGCATCGACAAATTCCATAAACCATCGAAGCTTTGAGGCGCTTTGGCGGGAACGGTAACCGCCGTTGTCGGCGGTTGCTGGTCGGCGGGCGGGATGCTCACTTCCGGTAAATCGCTAGAACCGCCAAGCAATGTCCAGACGCCGACACCTGCAATCATCGCAACCGAGATTCCGGTGGTCGCCATCAAGATATTACGCAACGATTGGATTCTCATCATCTATGGTTTCTCTTAGATTTCTCAAGGCATTTCCCCATCAATGCGACCCGCCGGCTAGCCATAAGTCGCTATGCTTTCGGCGATTCGACCGCTAGCTGGGGCGTCGCGTTGTCAAAACATCATACGGCCCCGAACAGGCTCAGTGAAATACGAATTCCAATATTTGTGGCACTCCATCGGCGTCCAAAGTATTGACAAACAGCTTTCGCGATCGGCATTGCGGTGCGTCGACGTCGATTAAAAGCGAAAAGGCATACGAAGTGGGTGAAAGTAATGCTCGCAATTGCTTGCGTTGCGTCGGACTTTCTACCTCTTTTTCGAGAATAATATCGATACTCGGATCCGGAGTCTCTCTTATTTTAGTCAAGATCTTCTTGGCGAGCGCGGACGGGACGACTGTTCCGGTGAGCGCTGAAATATGCGAATCCTCGGCTCTGCCAACGTTGATCTGGCCCGATCCCCACAGCGTAAATGTTTTCGCAAAATCCAGCTGCACTTGCTTGTCGGGATTTTGGCCGATTAGCATTCCGAAATCGAGGACTTCCCCCCAGCTCCGAAAGGCAGGAGAGAATTGCGCATCGGCTGCCGCCTTTTCGGGGCTTTCGGCATTGGAGTCGGATCCAGTTGATTTTTCACGTCCTTTTCCCCCCTTTGTCTTTGGCTCGACAGCGCGAGTCGGTGAAGTACGCGAACCAGCTGCGGGATGCAAGGCGATTGCTCTAGAAATGGATGGAGGCAAGTTTTCGCGCAAGACTTGCATTACCTCATTCGGGCCGCGATTCTGGTGCACGACATTGAGGTTGATTTTCGAATTCTCATCGAACAGAACCAAATCGAAGCGTTGATCGCCTAGTGAAATCGCATCGGCTACCATCCGATTCGCCTCCGGTGACATCGGCCCTTGCCCACTCTTTCTGGCGAGATCCTTTTCCTTGAACACAAAGTCCGCTTTCAGGAACAGCGTCTTTTGACAGCTTTCGAGCCCAACACGTTGCTGTAGTTGAGCCACCGCCACGACGGCCTCTTGAGTCGTTCGCATACTCCGCGTCGCAATGCTCGACAACGCCGTGGCCAGCACAATCAAGAGCACCAAAACCATCAATAAGACATAGCCATGTCGGTTAGCCATTCGCGATCCGCTTACAAACATCTATTGGACCTCCAATAGAAGCTTGCCATCGACATCGAACATTCGAATCACCATCCCGCCTGAAAGACTTTGCAGCCCTCGTTGCTGTAGCTCTGGAATCGAACTCGATAGAGATTCCATAAACTGAGCCTTTGCATACGCATCGATCTTTCCGACTCCATACCAAAGCGTTTCTTTTCGCGGCGAAGTTTGCTGGGAATTCAAGGGCAACTCGGAACGCTCCAATGCCATCTGCTTGCCACGCGGAACCAACTGGTAGGTCACCAACGATAACTGCTGAGTCTTCGCACCCGTTTCGAGATCTGTGGTGAGAAACCCACCGAGAATCATCATGTCACTGGTGATCTTGTAGGCCCGCGTATTGCCAACATCACTTGCGATTTGCTCGCGAAGCAACCAAGTCTCTGATAATGGCTGGCGGCTTGCCGTCGTCCGACGAATTTCGAGCAGCGTCATCTTCAAGACTTGGATTACGACCAACGAAAGCATGCTCGCCAAAACACAGGCCAACATCACTTCAATCAATGTAAAACCACGACGTGCATTTCTCGTACTCGTGCTCGTGCTCGTACTCGTACTCGTGCTCGTGCTCGTGCTCGTACTCGTACTCGTACTCGAAAAAGACCACCAGTACGAGTACGAGTACCGTCCAGCGGACTGAGCACGAGCACGAGCACGCAACGAACTACCTGGTTCCCAGGCTCCTGCCTGAGAACCCAATGCATTGCAGGCTCTGCCTGGGCTGATGAAAATCTTAAAGAACATCGTAAACCCTTGATACGAATATCCTCCTCCCCCTCTCCCCGGTACTCCAGGGAGAGGGGGTTGGGGGGGGTGAGGAGCGAAACGGAACGAATTTCCAAGATATCTTCGCATTTCAAACTCGCTCGGCCCCCTCATCCCCGGCCCTTCTCCCCCGCAAAGCCGGGGGAGAAGGGAGGAGATATTCGTGTCAGTTCGCTTCTCCGTGAAACACCAATCTTGCCTAGTTTTCAGCATTTTCATCAGGCCACCCCGACCCTCCCCGAAGACGCCGAAGACGGGGCGAGGGGGAGACAGATT